>JBPCNU010000075.1:0-7707 GCA_051000975.1 Rubrobacter sp. | reverse complement strand
CCGGTGAACCGCTTGCGAAGCTCGGGGTCCTGTGTCGCGATGCCGACCGGACACGTGTTCAGGTGGCAGACGCGCATCATGATGCAGCCCGTCGCGACGAGCGGGGCCGTCGAGAACGCGAACTCCTCACCGCCGAGCAGCGCGGCTACCACCACGTCGCGTCCGGTCTTGAGTTGGCCGTCCGTCTCCACGATGACCCGACCGCGCAGGTCGTTCTGAACCAGAACCTGCTGCGTCTCGGCGAGGCCAAGTTCCCACGGCAGCCCGGCGTGCTTGATGGACGAGAGCGGTGAGGCACCCGTGCCTCCGTCGTGCCCGGCGATGGTTATGTGGTCCGCCTTCGCCTTCGCGACCCCGGCGGCGACCGTCCCGACCCCGACCTCGGAGACGAGCTTCACGCTCACGCGGGCGCGGGGGTTCGCGTTCTTCAGGTCGTGGATGAGCTGGGCGAGGTCTTCTATCGAGTAGATATCGTGGTGTGGCGGGGGTGAGATCAGGCCAACGCCCGGCGTCGAGTAGCGCACCTTCGCGATGTACTCCGAAACTTTATGCCCCGGCAACTGACCGCCCTCGCCCGGCTTCGCGCCCTGGGCCATCTTGATCTGGATAACATCCGCGTTCGCCAGATATTCGATGGTTACGCCGAACCTGCCGCTCGCGACCTGCTTGATGGAACTCCGGCGGTCGTCCGTGAACCGTTCCCGGTCCTCGCCGCCCTCGCCCGTGTTGGACTTGCCGCCTATCTGGTTCATCGCCACGGCGAGCGTCTCGTGGGCCTCCTGAGAGAGCGACCCGAGCGACATCGCCCCGGTGGTGAAACGCTTGACGATCTCACGCGCAGGCTCGACTTCTTCGAGCGGTATCGCGTTCTCCTTGAAGTCCATCAGGCCGCGCAGCGTCGAGAATCGTCCCTGCTCGTCGAAGTGCTTCGTGAACTCCTTGAAGGTCTCGAAGTCGTTCGTGCGGACGGCTCGCTGAAGCGGCACGATGCTGGCCGGGTTCCACTGGTGGTATTGACCCTGCAGCCGGAGCTGGTACTCGCCGCCGACTTCGAGTTCCTCCGGGCCGTCCTCGACGCCACCGAAGGCGTGGTCGTGTCGCAGCAGGAGTTCGCGGCAGAGTTCCTGCGTCCCGACGCCCCCTATCTTCGACGCGGTGCCGGTGAAGTAGCGGTCCACCACGTCCTGGTCTATGCCGACGGCCTCGAAAATCTGCGCTCCGCAGTACGAGAACAACGTCGAAATGCCCATCTTGGAGAGGATCTTCAAGAGCCCCTTCTTGATGGCCTTGATGTAGTTCTCCAGCGCCTCGTGCGTCGAAACGTCCCCGAGCGCGCCGTCCCGGGCCAGTTCCTCTATCGTCTCGAAGGCGAGGTACGGGTTGATCGCCGTAGCGCCGTACCCGACCAGCAGGGCGAAGTGATGCACCTCTCTGGCGTCCGCCGCCTCGACAACGAGCGTGGTATTCGTGCGGATGCCGCGCCTTACGAGGTGGTGGTGTACCGCCGCCGTCGCCATGAGAGAAGGGATGGCGGTCTGTTCCTTTCCTACACCCCGGTCCGAGAGGACGATAACCGGAGAACCGCCCCAGACGGCATTCTCGGCCTGCTCACAGAGTCCCTCGACCGCGCGTTCGAGGCCGTCCTCGCGCCGCGCGACGTTAAAGAGGGTGGAGAGCGTCGTCGCGTGGAACGGCTCTGCCCCGAGCTGACGCACCTTCTCAAGCGCAAGGTTAGTGAGGATGGGGTGATCCAGAAGAACCCGGCGGCAGTGCTGCGGGGTCTCGTCGAAGAAGTTCTGCTCTGGCCCGAGCGACATCTTGAGGCTCATCACGAGTTCCTCGCGGATCGGGTCTATCGGCGGGTTCGTGACCTGCGCGAAGTGCTGCTTGAAGTAGTGGAAGAGCATCTGAGGCTTCTCGGAGAGCACCGCGGGCGGGGTATCCGAACCCATCGAGCCGGTCGGCTCCGCGCCGCCCGTCGCCATCGGGGAGAGGATCACGCGCAGGTCTTCCATCGTATAACCGAACGCCTTCTGCCGCTCAAAGAGGTTCGCCGGTTCCGGGCGGTTCGAATCGTCGGATTCTGGGAGGTCGTCGAGGTGGATTTCGTTCTCCGAGAGCCACTTCGCATACGGCTGACGGTCGAAGAGCGGCTTCTTCACGTCCTCATCGTGCAGGACTTTGTGGCGCTCCGTATCCACGACGAGCATCCGACCCGGCTGCAGTCGCCAGCGCTCCACGATGTCCGACTCCGCGACCTTGAGCGCGCCTTCCTCGGAGGCGGCGATGACGCGCCCGTCTTTCGTGACTATGTAGCGGGCCGGACGAAGGCCGTTTCTGTCGAGCGTCGCCCCGATGATGCGCCCGTCGGTGAACGCCACCGCTGCCGGGCCGTCCCAGGGCTCCATCAGCGCGGAGTGATACTGGTAGAATGCCTTGCGCTCCCTCTCCATCCGCTCATCGTTCTCCCAGGCCTCCGGGCTCATCATCGCGACCGCGTGCGGCAGACTCCGACCACCGAGGTGTATGAGCTCTAGGGCGTTGTCGAAGGAGGCCGAATCACTCTGTCCCGGCGCGATGACGGGCGAGACCTTCTTTATCAACTCTCCGAGTTCCGGGTCGTCTGCGAGGCGGTTCTCGCGGGCGCGCATCCAGTTCACGTTACCCCGGATGGTGTTGAACTCGCCGTTGTGCGCCACGTAACGGTACGGGTGAGCGAGCTCCCAGCTACCCAGAGTGTTCGTCGAGAATCGCTCGTGTACGAGGGCCATCGCGCTGGTGAAGTCCTCTTCTTCTAGGTCCGGGTAGAACCGCTGCACCTGAAAGCCCGCGAGGAGTCCCTTGTAGATGACCGTCCGCGACGAGAGGCTGACGACGTAACAGTCGTCTCCGACGGCCTTGTGCAAGAGCCGCCTCACGACGAATAGCCTGCGCTCGAAGCCGAGGTAGTCGAGGTCTTCGTCGCCGAGGCCGATGAAGAACTGGGTTATGCGCGGCATCACGTCCCGGGCGAGCTTGCCGCAGTTCTCAGGCTCGACCGGAACCTCGCGGAAACCGAGGAACCGGAGTCCCTCTTCCTCGGCTATCTTCTCCAGCGCAGCCTCCGCACCGAGGCCGCACTCTTCGTCGCCCTCGAAGAGCGTCCCGACCGCGTATTTGCCGTATTCGGGGAGTTCGATGCCAGGATCATCGGCTGTAACGCGGCGGAAGAAAGCGTCCGGGATCTGGACCATGATACCGGCTCCGTCGCCCGTATCGGGGTCGCTGCCTCGCGCCCCGCGATGCTCCAGGTTGCGGAGGATCTCAAGCCCCTCCTCGACCGTTGCGCGGGTTTTTCGACCGTCTACCCTTGCCACGAAGCCGAAACCGCAGGCATCATGTTCGTATGTAGGGTCGTAAAGGCCGTATCGCGGGGTCAAGAAGTCGCCTCCTCGTAAAGCACCAGGGACAAAAAAGTAGGCTAATTTTTACACGCAATGGGCCTGTATAACAAGTAGCACGGGTGATTCCTCACGCCACAGGAGCCTGCGAACGGTGTATCTGGCGTTTTACCTTCGCTACCGGGGGAGCTTCGAGGCTCGTGAAAGGTACGGTCGGGGGATATTCGTCCCCGGTTTCGGAAACCCTTGTTTCAAAGACCCTGGAGTCGGGACTTGATGTTCTCTTCTTCTTCCAGCAACTCCGAGAGCCTGAGCCTCAGCTCGGCGGCCTCGGCCCCGACCTCGGCGAGCCTTAGCTGGAGTTCCCTTTCGCGGGCGGCCTCTTCGGGTGGTCGGTTCCTCGTCTTGTAGCGGTCGCGGAGGTTGTTGATGCGCTGCGACGCGCCTTTCTTGAGGCGTTCGCGGTTGGCCTTGAACTCCTCGCCCCGGACATACTCTCGGACCCGCTTCAGACGCTCGTCCGAGATCATCTCCGAAAGTATCTGTGCCGAGCCGCGCTTGAAGTCGCCGTCGTCACCACTGTAGTTGTCTCGTCCCTGGTTCGCCATGTTCGAGAATACCTCCCGGAATTCGCGTGATGCAGGCTGATTGTATACGCCTTTATACGAAGGCTGGCCCCTTACGGTCTCAGGGTAGCCGTAGAAATGTCGCTCCCGACACCAAAACCGGGAAAATCTCGCCTTCGGCCTGACTCAGGCTAGAAACTCGCCGGCTCGACGAGTTAGCATCTCCTCTCCGAAGAGTCTGCGATGGAGGGATCTGAACGGCGTATGAGGGATGTGGGATCAGGCAGTGTTCGACACGGCTAGACCCCTTGTGAAGAACACTAGCTTCGGTCTCCAGTACTCGCCCGGCCTCGACGGGTTGCGGGCGATAGCCGTTCTCGCGGTGCTTCTGTACCACGCAGATATCACCTGGCTTCGAGGCGGCTTCCTCGGGGTCGAGGTCTTTTTCGTGATCAGCGGCTTCCTGATCACCTCTCTCCTTCTCGCCGAGTACCGGAAGACCGGGACGATAGACTTCCTCGGATTCTGGTTCCGTCGGGCGCGGCGTCTGCTCCCGGCGGTCTTCTTCATGATGATCGTTACCACCACCTACGCCGTCGCTTTCCTGCCAGAGGAGGTGGCGGGGCTTCGCTCCGACGCTCTGGCCGCCGCCGGCTACGCCACAAACTGGTACCTCATCTTCGCCAACGAGTCGTACTTCGAGGCCGTCGGGAGGCCGTCGCTTCTGCAGCACCTCTGGTCGCTCGCGGTCGAGGAGCAGTTCTATCTAGTTTGGCCAATAGTGAGTTTGGCCAATAGTGGTCGCTGGCGGGTTGATGCTCTTCCGGCGCGGAGGGGTACTCCTTCTTACGCTCGTCGGCATCGCCGCTTCGGTCTACCTCATGTTCTACCTGTACGAACCCGGTATCGACCCGTCACGGCTCTACTACGGGACGGACACGCGGGCGGCGGGTCTGCTTCGGGGCGGCCCTGGCGTTCTTCTGCGTGCCGGGCAAGGGGTTCGTCAACCCGAATCGGAGCCGGGGTACTTTGTCCGTCGGTGGCAGGCTGCGCCGGAAGCTCGGCTGGATAAGTCCAGTCTTCGTGGATCTCCTGGGAATCTTCGCGCTCGCCGGGCTCCTGTGGGCGTTCCTGAACGCCGGGGAGTTCGATCCGGCTCTCTACCGGGGCGGGTTGTTCGTAGTCTCGCTCGCGACGGCGGCCCTCATAGCCGCCGTCGTCCATCCGCACGCTCATCTGGGGGTGATCGGAGCCGGCCCGATGCGCTGGCTCGGGCTGCGCTCCTACAGCATCTACCTCTGGCACTGGCCGGTCTTCATGGTTACGAGGCCCGACCTGGACGTACCCTCGAACCTCGTGGGCGGCTGGCAACTGCTCGCCCTCCGGCTGCTCGCCACGCTCATCCTCGCGGACGTTTCCTACCGGTTCGTGGAGACCCCGATACGCCGCGGAAAACTCGGGGACGCGCTGCGAGACCTCCGCAGGACGCACGGGCGACGCAGGACGCGACTCGGACTCCGCTGGAGCGCCGCCGCCGTCTTCTGCACCGCCCTCGTCGCCGTCCTCGGAGCCAACACGGTCACCGCCCAGGCCCCGGAGGTGCCGGAATACCTGAAGAAGCAATCCATCAGGACCACGGACCCGAACCTCACCGCAGGCACCCGGCGAGACGAACGAGCGGCCACCAATGAATCCCCGGAGTCGGAGCCGGAGACCACGACCGCAGAAGCGACCGAACCTGTAGTCCCGGAAGAACCTGCGGGTGAGGAGCCGGTGGAGGCAGCGGAGGTGGCCGAGGGGCCGGTGACGGCCATCGGGGATTCGGTGATGCTCGGGGCTTCCGAGGTGCTGGCGGAGCGCGTACCGGA
Source organism: Rubrobacter sp. (assembly GCA_051000975.1). Lineage (GTDB taxonomy): Bacteria > Actinomycetota > Rubrobacteria > Rubrobacterales > Rubrobacteraceae > Rubrobacter. The sequence continues at coordinate 1,893 of JBPCNU010000075.1, read as the reverse complement.
GGTGGAGATCACCGACGCCTCGGTTGGGATGCAGGTCGCGGACGCCATCTCCATTCTGGGGGCTCGCAGGGAGGCCGGGCAGCTCGGCAACACCGTCGTGCTGCACCTCGGGACGAACGGCACCTTCACCGCCGAGGAGTTCGAGGAGATCATGTCCATCCTGGAAGACGTCGACCGGGTCTACTTCATCAACGTCAAGGCTCCGCGCTCCTGGGAGACGACGAATAACGAAGTCATCCGCGAAGGCGTCGAAGAGTACGACAAGGCAACCTTGATAGACTGGAGCGCCGCAGGCGAGCTTCGCCCCGAATACTTCTGGGGCGACGGCATCCACCCCGGCCCCGAAGGCGCGAAGGTCTACGCCGACCTGATCCAGTCAAGCCTCGGCCTCTGAGAGCGACTCGCTACCCTCGCTTCAACGTCTCAGCCCGTTCGCAAGCGGTGACGAAAGCCGGACGAACGTGTCGCAGCTCCTGGCCGGAACCAACCTTCGCGATAAACCACCGGAACCAACGCCCGCCGGACTCGTTACCCACCGAAGCGCAGGACTTCACTCTCCGTCAGCAGGGCGTCTACCTTCACGTCGTGGGGCTTTACCGGTACTCGCTCGACTAGCTGCTCCCCGAAGGCCACCGCCACGACCGGGGGACGCACCGCAAGCCCGCCGAGCAGCCGGTCGTAGTAACCCCCGCCGTAACCGAGCCTCCCGCCGTTCCGGTCGAAAGCGACCCCCGGCGCCAGCACGAGGTCCACTTCCTCTATAGACACCTGCGCTAACCTCGCCTCCGGCTCCGGGATGCCCCAGACGCCCGGGGCGAGTTGTGAGTCGAGGTCGCTTACTTCGTGCAGGACGAGGACGCCGGCTTTACGGTCGACCCTCGGCAGGATGAGGCGCTTCCCGGTCGCAAGGGTCGCGTTCAGGAAACCTCCCGTCTGGATTTCACTCCCGAAACTACAGTAGGCGAGGACGGTTTGCGCCACCTCGAACTCGGGGAGGGCGAGAACCCCGGCGAGGATCTTCTCGGCCAGAAGCCGCCGCACCTCGGGCGACAGGGACTCCCGGCGCACAAGGACTTCCTGCCTCAGTCTGGCTTTCTCCTCCGGCGGTTCCATAAGGCCAATTCTAGGGAAATCCCGCGAAAGTTCCGTCCACCCCCGACCTTATATTTCAAGGGCAAGGAAGATGCGACCCGGGAATGGAGTGTGGAACATGGAGCAGAGAGAAGAGTGGTTCGAAGAGTCAGAGGAATTCCTCGGGGAGGAGGTCATGGTCGAAGTAGATGCCGGGATGGCGGAGTGGATCTCCTCTGCCTCGGAACCCGCCGCCGGACGCTACCTGAACGCCGGGTTGCCCCTGCCGGAGCCGGTCCCCGAAAGGCCCGGCATCGGGGACGACTGGGTGGAGCGAGCGGTCACGGAGGTGCTGACCGAATGCTACTCCCGCCGGATGCTCGAACCGAGCCGCGAACGCGTCGAGGGCGTCGCCATCTCCGTTATGCCGATGCCGACCGAAGCCCTCTACAACGAGGCTGACGAACCGAGAGACGAGTTCGGAGACGAACCCGACGGATTGGAGGCGAGCCGCTTTCGTTTCGCCCGGCATGCGGCGCGGCAACGCTGGGAGGTGTCCGTCTCCGAGGTCGCCAGAAAGGTTTCGGTGATCCTCCGCTACGGCCCGAGCGCATGGTGCGGGGAGGGACACGGAGAGGGTCATATTCTGGCGAGTGGTGAAGAGAAAAGCGTCGTGGTCGGGGGCGCGCTGAGTATCCGGCAACACATAGACCTCCTCTGGAGATACCCCGACGGGGGCCTGGAAGCCGTCATCGTCGCAGGAGAGCCAGATTTCGGGCATCCGCCCGGACCCGTGCTGGAAGACTGGCGGGTGATCTTCGC
>JBPCNU010000074.1:0-21375 GCA_051000975.1 Rubrobacter sp. | reverse complement strand
TATGAAACTCCCCTTCAATGGCCAGTTTCCCCCAGAACTATGCGGAATTGTGTCGCAAACGCGAAATCTTATATTAATAAAACTTAACAATATCACTGCGTTCCCGGTGGCGTTCGGGGAAATTTCGAGGCCTGCTGCAGTCTCGTCATATGGTGGTTATTGCGGGGTTTTGGGGTCTTGCGAGTTATCCGAGGGCGACATCGAGGGTCATCATCACGGCGAACCCTACCATGAGGGAGATTGCGGCGATATCCGGGGAGCCTCGTTTGGCTTCGGGGATCAGTTCCTCGGCGACGACGAAGATCATGGCTCCGGCGGCGAATGCGAGGGCGTATGGGAGTATCGGTTGGGCGACGATAACGGCGGCGGCCCCTAAGACGGCGGCTACCGGTTCTACGGCGCCGGAGAGCTGACCGTAGAAGAAGCTCTTTCTGCGGGACATACCGTCGCGACGCAGGGGCATGGAGACCGCCGTACCCTCTGGAAAGTTCTGGAGCCCGATGCCGATCGCGAGCGCGATAGCCGCTCCGAGCGTCGCGCCGGTCGTGCCGGTCGCGACGGCGCCGAAGGCAACCCCGATAGCGAGACCTTCGGGGATGTTATGGAGGGTGATGGCGGAGACGAGCAGGACGCTGCGTCGCCACCGGGTCTCAACGCCCTCGGCCTCGGATATTTTCATACCGGGATGCAGATGCGGAAGGACGACGTCGAGGCTGCGCAGGAAGACTCCACCCAGCAGGAAGCCGATCAGCGGCGGGAGCCATTCAGGGAGCGGGCCGCCGGCGGAGAGGTCAATGGCCGGGGCGAGCAGCGACCAGAAGCTCGCTGCGATCATCACCCCCCCGGCGAACCCGAGCATCGCGTTCAAAAATTTCTTCGGGACACTCTTCGCTCCGAAGACGAGCGCGGCCCCGAGCGCGGTCATCCCCCACGTGAACAGCGTTGCAAGGAACGCCTGCATGACGGGGGACAAACCCGTGAAGAACTCCGTCACGGGCGCGACGCCACCCTGCATAAATCCGACTCATATATTATTTCGCTCTGGCTAAACAGCACGGGTCTATTGGTACCACAAAAGCCACGTTACGATTTATCCGAACCTCGTTCCAGCAAGAGAACACACCCGAGCGAGTAAGGTTCCCGACGGAGACGCTTGCTTTATAATCGCTTGACAGTTCTCGAACCTGAGCATACTCAACCGAGGGTCTCGACTCCCGCGGCGTATTCCCGGCCTCGCACGGTTAGGCTCACCTCACCGGACGGCTGGCGCAGGAGGAGCCCGTTTCTGTTCGCGCCTTCGAGGATTTTCGAGACGCGCTCCGGCTCCCAGCCGAGGTCGTGGTTCAGGTCGTCTTCGGTGGTGCGCTCCCCGACACGGGAGACGAGCAGACCGAGCGCGAAGACCTCCCGGTTCCTGCGTCTACGCATCACACCGGCGACGAGGCCGTGCGACGGCGAGAAGAGGAGCGCGAGGACGAACAGCATCCCGCACATCGCGGCCATCATCCCGGAGACGGAGACATCGAGGGCGTAGGCGATGTAGTAGCCCGACACCGCCGAGGCCGCCCCGACAGCGACGGCCAGCGCCATCATGCGGGAGAGGCGTTCGGTGAGGAGGTAGGCGGTGGCGGCGGGTGCGATCAGGAACGCGACCACAAGGATCGCCCCCACGGAGTCGAACGCCCCGACGACCGTCATCGAGACGACGCCCATCAGGAGATAGTGGACGAGGACGGGCGAGAAGCCGACGGCGGCGGCGAGGCCTGCGTCGAAGGTCGAGATCTTGAGTTCCTTGTACAGGAGCAGCACGAACGCGACGACGATGAGCGTAACCACCCCGAGCGTCCAGAAGGAGCGCGGCCCGAGGTTCACGCCGCCGAGAACGAGCGGGTTCAGGGGGCTGAAGGCGATCTCACCGTAGAGAACGTGCTTCAGGTCGAGGTGGACGCTGCCCGCGAAGCGGGAGATCAGAAAAACCCCCAGCGCGAAGAGGGCGGTGAAGACGATCCCGATAGACGAGTCCTCCTTGACCCGGCCCGTGTTCCTGAGCGCCTCGACCAGCACCGCCGTCAGTATCCCGAAGGCCGCAGCCCCGATGACCGACGTGACCGCCCCGAGCGACTCCGAAAGGAAAAACGCCAGCACGATACCCGGCAGGACGGCGTGGCTTATGGCGTCCCCCATCATGGACATCTGCCTGAGCACCAGAAATGTCCCGAGCATCGCGCACGGTATGACGACGAGCAGAGCGGTAACGATGACTATGAAGTCCGCGCTCACGCCGCATCACCGCCCTGAAGCGCCGTCCGCTGATTCCTCGCGCTGCGAAGTCGGCTCCAGAGGAGGCCGTGCCTCGCCCCGAAGACGAGCGAGAGCAGAAAGAACCCCGTCGCAACGAGGACGATGATCGGCCCCGTAGGCAGCCCGGAGCCCGTCGCGCTCACCGTCGCTCCGACGATGCCGCTCGCCGCCCCGAAGAGGGCCGAGACGACGACCATCACCGAGAGTCTGTCCGTCCACTGACGCGCCGCAGCAGCGGGCGTTATGAGCATGGCGGCCATCAGGATCACCCCGACCGTCTGTATCCCGATGACGATCGAGACGACGATAAGCCCGGTCAGGAGCACGTTGACCCGCCCGACCGGATACCCGAGGCTCGCGGCGAAGGCCGGGTCGAACGAGATGAGCTTGAACTCCTTGAAGCACAGCGCGACCACGACGAGAGCGACCGCCCCGAGGACGGCCATCAGCACCACGTCGTCCTGCACGATCGTGGCCGCCTGCCCGAAGATGAAGCGGTCTATCCCGCTCTGTGAGGCGTTCCCAGAACCGGCGATGAACGTAAGTAAGACCGTCCCGATCCCGAAGAAGACCGAGAGGACTATGCCGAGCGCGGCGTCCTGCTTGATGCGCGTCCCGTTCGTGACCGCGAGTATGAGGAGCGCCCCCAGAACCGCCGTTACCGCCGCCCCGCCGAGCAGCACCGCCGGCTCCCGGCTCCCAAAGACGAGGAACGCCAGACAGACGCCCGGCAGCGTAGCATGCGCCAGAGCGTCACCGAAGAGTCCCTGCCGCCGGAGCACCGCGAAGCACCCAAGGACGCCGCTCACGACGCCGAGGATCGCCGTCCCGAGCGCGACGTTCCTGAGCGTGTAGTCCGTGAAGAGGTCGAAGAACGGCTGCATCCTAGCTCCCCGCCAGATACGAGACGTTCCCGCCGTAGGCTTCGGAGAGGTTCTCCTTGTTGAAGACCTCGCCGACCGGACCCTCCGCGACGAGGCTCCGGTTCAGGATCACGACCCGGTCGAAGTATTCCGGCACCGTCCCGAGGTCGTGGTGGACGACGATGACCGTCTTGCCCTGAGACTTCAACTCCCTGAGAAGCTCGACTATCGCCCGCTCGGTCTTGTAGTCGACGGCGGCGAACGGCTCATCGGTCAGATACAGGTCGGCGTCCTGGGCCAGAGCCCTCGCAAGGAAGACCCGCTGCTGCTGCCCGCCGGAGAGCTGGGAGATCTGCCGCTCCGCGAACGGTGTGAGCCCGACCTTCTCCAGACATTCGAGCGCCTTCTCGCGCTCTTTCCTGCCCGGCCTCCTGAACCAGCCGAGCTTCCCGTAGAGGCCCATCATCACCACGTCGAGCGCGCTCGTCGGGAAATCCCAGTCGACGGTGCCGCGCTGCGGCACATATCCCACACGCTGGCGAACCTCGCTGAACGGTCTGCCGTAGACGAGGGCTCGCCCGGCGGCGGGCTGCATCAGGCCCATCACGATCTTCAGTAGCGTCGTCTTCCCCGCCCCGTTCGGCCCGACGACGGCCACCAGCTCACCCTCCGGCACCTCGAAGGTCACGTCCCAGAGGACGGGCTTGTCGTGGTAGGCGGCGGTCAGGCCGCGCACGGCGAGCGGTTTCTCGGTCGGGATCGCCTGCAGGTTCTGGCTCTCTCGTTCTCTTGTCTGCATGTCTCTCTTGGCCCGGCTCATGCGGCGAGCGCGGTCGTTATTTTCTCGACGTTCTCTACGAAGGCTCCGGGATAAGTGCCACCCGGCGTCCCCGGCTCCCCGATGGCGTCGGAGTACAGTTCGCCGCCGATCTCGACCTCCCCGCCCCGGTCCTCGGCGGCGGCCTGAACGGCCTCGACGTTGCGGCGCGGGACGCTCGACTCGACGAAGATCGCCGGTATCTCGTTCTCCGTCAGGTAATCGGCGAGCCCCCTCACGTCCCCGGCCCCGGCCTCGGCCTCCGTGGAGAGCCCCTGCAAACCCCGCACCTCGAAGCCGTACTGCTCCCCGAAGTAGTTGAAGGCGTCGTGCGCCGTGACAAGCACGCGCTTGTCCTCCGGCACTTCCGCGACCATCTCCTCTGCGGCGGCGTGGGCCTCCTGTATCTGCCGCCTGTACTCCTCGCCGTTCTGCTCGAAGGTCTCGGCGGCCTCGGGCTTGAGTTCTGACAATTGCTCGACGACCGGATCAACGGTCATCTCCCAGAGCGTCGGGTCCCACCAGACGTGCGGGTCGGCCTGTCCTTCGTAGTCTTCGGAGGCGAGCAGCCTCTCCTGCGGCAGGTTCTCCGTCACCCGCACGGTCGGGGTCTGCTGCCCGACCTGAACGAGGATGTCGGACATCTGTCCTTCGAGAAAGAGACCGCTGTAGAAAACGGCGTCGGCCTCCTGAAGCGCGCTGATGTCGCCCTGACTCGCCTCGTAGAGGTGCGGGTCGACCCCGGAGCCCATCAGCCCAGTCACCTCCACCTCCTCCCCGCCGACCTGCTCTACGAGGTCCGTGATCATGGTCGTGGTAGTAGTCGCCTGTATCTTCCCTTCGACCTCCCCGGCCCCGGCATCACCCCCGCTACCACAACCCGCAGCCACGAAAGCAACGACCGCACCCGCTAGAGCAACCCGGGCCCCACCAGAGACCCTCCTACTTCGCCCGGAGATCACATCCGTGAAGCTCATAATTTACAAGTCCTTTCGATAAATTAATTTAGCTACAGCTAAATATTGCAGTGCTTTTTCTAAATGTCAAGTTTGTTCCAGCTTCCTTATTTCGATGAGAGATTTTTGTGGTGGCGACTCGTAAGGGAGGCGGAGCGGAGGCCTATATCGGTGCCGTGGTCGGCGATACGTTCGAGGTAGTGGGCGATCAGAGCGGTTCGGGCGATATGGCCCGGCGACCGGTAGAGGTCCCCTCCACGTGCGGCGAGTTCCATCGCCTCGGCCCTGAGTTGGGTTATGCACTCGTTCTGGGCCACCAACTCGTCTGCGGATTCGAGGCTGCGCGAGGCGAAGGCATTCATCCCGTCCTCGAAGAGGTCACGGCCCCCGACCGACATCTCCAGGATCACGGTCTCGAGCCTTGACCCACACCGACCTCCGAACCTCTCCTCCGATATCTCCGATAAGGCCCGGAAGACGTGTTCGCAAAGCGTCGCAGAGCGGACGATGTGGTTGGCGATTACCCGCGCGGTGTGGATGAACCGCAGGTCGCAGGCAACGGGACTCTGGAGGATCTGAAGCCGCAAACAGTCGTCTTCGATCTCCTTCCCCCACCTCTTGAACCGCGCGTCTCCCCCGACCTTCCACCCCGCAAACTCCACATCCCCGGTCCCGATCACCTCCACCATCGCGGCGATCTCCCCCGCAACTTCCCGACCAAAACTCGATACTCGTCCCGATAGAACTCCCATCTCATCCCGAAACCCATCACGTAACATCCCGCAACCTCCTCCGTCCCCTGTATCCATATTTTTAGCTTTATTTAAATATTATATTAGCGTTATGATGGAATTATTGCAATAGGTCATCGGATGGAGGGAACATGAGGGATTTCGGGGATTTGCATAGCTTGATCGAGGACTACGCGAGCGGGGATTCCGGTCGGTAGAAGATGGCTTTGAAGGTGATCAGCGGAGCATATCTGCCATCGCTGGAGCCGAAGGGAATCGGGAGTGGGAAGATGAAGACGCTTGTGGACACTATCTTGAGGGAACACGGTTACTTCGTGGAACACGGCAAGGGTGGAGGACTTCATCCGCAGAGCGTCTACGCGGTTTTGAACCTCGCGAAGCACAGCGGGACCGAGGAGGATCGCAAGTGGGGAGCGAGCTTGATGTTCAGAATGATGGAGGAGCTTGGCAAGAGAGCCGTCGAGGATAAGGGTTACGTCAAACACGCGGCGGACGCGGCCCTGCTCTCAGCAAGTCTCGCTCAGATCGTGGGGGCGGCACAGGCTTCGCGGTCACGTCTTGCCTGGGCGAACTAAAGAGGAAGTCGTGAAGAGAAAGGTCAGAGCGCATCGTGGGTTCCACTTGACGCCCGATGTTAAGATTCACGGCACGATGTCAGGCTCCGCCTCCACAGCCCCGCTCTCAGTCTCTACCGGGGACTACATCAAGGCCATCTGGCGCATCTCCGGCGAGGGTGCGGCGTCGACGAAAGACATCTCGGTGCATCTGTCGGTGGCTCCGGCCTCGGTGACGAACATGCTCGGGCGTTTGCAGGAGATGGGGTTCGTCAAGTACGAGCGGTATCACGGGGCGTCGTTGACGGAGCGGGGGCGTCAGGAGGCTCTACGGCTCGTCCGGCGACACCGGCTGATCGAGACCTTCCTGCTGAAGCATCTGGGGTATACGTGGCAGGAGGTTCACGAAGAGGCGGACCGGCTGGAGCATGCCGTCTCGGACGAGTTCACGGAGCGTCTCGCGGAGCTACTGGGGCATCCGGATCAAGACCCACACGGCGACCCCATCCCCACGAGCGAGGGGATACTGGAGCCGGACGACTCCATGCAGCTCTCGGAGGTGCGGGAGGGCGAGAGCGTCCGGGTCTTCAAGGTCAGCGACGGGAGCAACCGCGTGCTGGACTACCTGGGCGAACGCGGTCTGGTCCCGGGACGAACCCTCATCGTCGAGGAGCGTCGAGAGATAGACGGCATGGTCGTCGTGAGTGATGAGGACGGAGCGACCCACTACCTCGGCGGGCCGCTCGTCCGGTCGGTCTTCGTGCGTAAGTCCGGCTGAAGCTTCGCTTAGCTTTTTCGGGGAGCGTGGAGTGGTTTTGCTTCCCCACCCCCACACCTGATTCCCCGTTCGTTCCTACTCACTCCCCTGTTTGCGTCGCCTGAGAGACTCCCAGCTACCATCGGCGAACCAGCCGCCGTCTACGGAGAGCGTGTGTCCGTTGATGTACGCGCTCTGTTCGGAGTCGGCGAGGAAGGCGACGGCGTTTGCGATGTCTTCGGGGCGAGCGAAGCGGCTCATCGGAGTTCGACCGATGATGTCGGAGTCCGTATAGCCACCTCCGGCCTGATCCTCCTCGTCCATCTCGGTCAGATGTTACCAAAAGCCGCAAGCTTAGCTTTCGTTTTTTGTTGAGCGATGATGGCCGAGAGGCGCCCTGGGAACTTCGACTGTGACCCGTATTTGGTAGGACGTGCGAAGGTAACGCAGTGGGCGCTTGCCCGGACGGGCAAAGGGGGTAGCATGGTCTCAGTGGGCAGAGAATCGACAACGTCAGAGGTCGCCGTGGTGACGGGTGCGGCTCGGGGCATCGGGCGCGAGGTTGCCTTCGAGCTCGCCGAGCGCGGCTATTCGATAGCCGTTAATGACGTCGCGGAACCCGAAGAGACGCTGGGCAAGTTGGAACGGGTCGGCGGGGGGACGCTGCCGATTCCCGGGGATGTCTCCGACGAGGCGGCGGTGCGTGACATGGTGCGTAGCGTCATGGACGTCTTTGGTCGGGTGGACGTGCTGGTCAACAACGCCGGCATCAGCCACATCGCCCCCGCCGAAGAGACCACGCTCGCCGACTGGAACCGTACGCTCGCCGTGAACCTGACCGGACCGTTTCTGATGTGCCGCGAGTTCGGCAAGGAGATGCTCGGGCAGGGGAAGGGCAGCATCGTCAATGTCAGCTCGGTGGCGGGGCTCCTCGGTGTCGGCGACCGCGCGGCGTACAACGCTAGCAAGCACGGCCTGATCGGCCTGACCCGTACTTTGGCCGGGGAGTGGGGTGGCAGGGGCGTACGCGTCAACGCCGTCTGCCCGGGATGGGTCAGGACGGAGATGGATCAGGAAGATCAAGGTTCGGGCGGCTACACTGACGAAGACATAGAAGGCCGAGTCCCGATGGGCCGCTTCGCCACCCCGGAGGACATAGCCCGCGCCGTCGCCTTCCTGGCGGACGACACACAGAGCGGCTTCGTCAACGGCCACACCCTCTCCGTCGACGGAGGCTGGTTCTCAGACGGGTCCTGGGAGAGCTTGAGGCAGAGAAAGCGATAAGAGGATCGTTAACCGCGAGTATCCCATGTATCTCGGCGGCACCGTGTTCTAAGCGAAGGCCTTTCTGCCACACGTCGTGTTTTGCTCAGGCACCTTCCGGGTCTCGACTCTAGCTCATAACTGCTATCTATTGGCCTGCAAAGAAGGGTGGTATGCCTCGTCTCAAACGCTACGCTGACACTCTTGGAGGTGCTGCTATTTCTGATGTTTGGACAGATATACCCCTGATAAGTGCTCATTCCTCCGAACGCCTCGGATACCCAACTCAGAAGCCAATCGCCTTACTGGAACGTGTCATAGCTGCAAGCAGCAACCCCGGAGATGTGGTCCTCGATCCGTTCTGTGGTTGTGGAACCACCCTCGCCGCCTCTCAGCGTCTCAACCGGAAGTGGATCGGAATTGACATAAGCCCGACCGCGACAGGTCTGGCCGGACTTGGTTAGAAGCCTCGACCATCTGTACATAGATCACCTACTATAGCAGGCTCATCCCAAGCTCCTCGACGTTCGGCTGAGCCGGCTCCAGACCAATAGAGAGCAGGCGATATAGGTTACGCTGAATTCGTCCACTGCGGTACTGGCAACGCTCTATCCCCGTCAATCTGCTTAGCCTCCCGGTGAAACTCCTCTAAAGTCTTCCAACGCAAACCGCACGCCTTCTGTGTTCCTGCGGCGGTGGGTCGGCGGAGCGCACGGAAGGTCGCCGGTCGGCTCGCCGCCGAAGCTGGACCCGGGCGGCGGTGAGGACCACATGTTGGCGTCCCAGGACAACGTTACCCTAGGGGTCGTGGTGTGCGACGCCGGGGGAAGTTTTTCGGTACGCTACAAGTCATGGAAGCTGACATTGGGAACACTAGTGGCACCGTCCCGACCGCGAAGATCCTCATGCTCCCGGACCGCCCCGCGCGGTGCGCGTCCGACGGCGAAGACCAGGCGTCCGGAAGATCCGAGTTCGTGCGTGCTGTGTACGAGGCCGCCGGGGGTTCGTGCGCGCAGCCCGTGGAGATGAGGCCCCTCGCGCGGCGTTTGGGGCTGGACCCGAGGGCGGTCGAGAACCTCGCCATGCGCTTGCAGGCGGAACGCCTCGTCAGGGTGGTGAGCATGGCCAACGGCCTGCTGCGGCTGACGCCCGAGGGCGTGTGTGTGACTGAAGGCGCGGCCGAAGACGTGACTGAAGGTGCGGCTGAAGACGTGACTGAAGGCGCGGCCGAAGACGTGACTGAAGACGCAGCCGAAGGTGCAGGGAGCGGGCCGGATCCGGTGCCCCCAGTCGTCGGCCGGGGTGCCTTGCGGGAGTTGGAGGGGATGCTCGATCCTCTCAAAGTGGCCCTGGATCGCCTCGATCTCGGCGGCGCACTCGACGAGGAACAACGCTCGGAACTGGCGGCGGAGATCCGCACGATCGAGGCCCAGTTGGGATCTCCCAAGCCGAAGCGGCGAATCGTGGTGGCGGCCCTGGAATCCGTCGAGGATATCGTATGGTCCGCAGCCGGCGCGGCCGGTGGCGCGGGGTCCGAAACGGAGTCCAAAAAGATTCTGCGCGCCATCGACGCGTTCTTGGGTGGAGTGGGTGGATCGGGGCAGACCGGACGGGCGGCCCGAGGAGCCCGCGGCTCCTCGGGAGAGGCGGCGAACAAAGCGCAAGCGGGGCGGGGCGCTCAAGGCGCACGCAACGGCGCGGGCCTCGTCCGGCCGGGGGGCGATCTCGGGGCCGGGCCGGGTGCCCGGTGCCCGGAGGAAGAGTCCGCGACCACCGCTCGCGCACGGGAAGCCGGCGGCGTGAGGGTCCGGAAATGGATACGCGGCGGTGGCGTGAGGGTCCGGAAACGGGTTCGCAAAGATGGCGGGTGGGTCACCGAGCAGGCGCAAGGTGCCGGCCTGCCGGCCGGTGAGGGGGCCAACGGGATGATCGTGGAGGTCGGCAAGGGGGTCGGTTCTGCAGTCGAGGGCGTCGGCGAAGGCGCGGACCAAGCGGTTCGAGGAGCCGGAGGGGCGGCGGGACGGGACGGTGATGCTGCGGATCGGGCGGCGGCCCAAGAAGCCGAGGCGGCCACGACCGCACGGCGCGGCGTGGACGTGTCCGGAGACATCCTCCGGACCACCCTCAACGAGGACGGCGAAATCCTCGACGAGGACGTGATTGGCAACGTAGCCGACCTGCCGATCGAGAACAAGTACGTGGACGAACAGGGGAGGACCATCGCCGGGGTGAAGGACGCCGCCGGCAACGCCTACCGGCTGGTACTCGATGAGAGAGGATCCCTGGTCGATGCCGTCGTTGTCGGGACCGTGGACGTGGGCGATCAGCAGGTCGGCCAGGCTGACGGCGCGGTCCAGCAGACGACCGGCCTGCTCGGAGAAAAGATGAAGGGCGTACAAGATACTGCGTACCAGGGCGCTGGAGCGGCCGAAGATCTTGCCCCGAACTGGCTGCAAGGTCTCTGAGCGGTGTCCGGGAGAAGATCTACGGGTAAGGACGTCGAACACTGTACGAGGAAACCATCGAGAAAGGGGCGAAAGGATGTCGGAAAGAAAGGCTTACCACGTGACGCCTCACTCAGAGGGAGGATGGAAGGTCGAAGCCGAGGCGGCCACTCGGGCTTCGAGTACCCACCAAACGAAGGAAGAGGCCGTGGATAACGCCAAGGAGTTGGCGAAGGCCCAGGAACCCGGCCAGGTGATCATCCACAGGCAGGACGGAACCATCGAGGCGAAGCAAACTTACGGATGAGGCCTTCGCGTCCGGGGACATGGGGATTGACGGTTACTCTTTCATGGATCACCTACCGATCCGGGCAAAGCAATCGGAGCGGGTCGGTAGGAACGTCGTGGACAACTTCGAGACGGCCAACGTCGGTGTAACCGGAAGCCCGAGCCTGGAAGAGGTCAGCTCTCTCGCGCCGGATCTCATCCTCCATACCGTCGGGTACGACGAGCTTCAGGTCGAGACCCTTTCGGAGATCGCACCAACGGTCGAGTACGATGCGGCGGAGTTCTCGTTTGATCTCGCCCGCGGTCTGCGGTTCATCGCCGGGATCGTCAACCGTCGGGAGCGGGCGGAGGAGATCATAGCCGAGTTCGATTCCCGGATGGAGGATCTCTCCCTGGCTCTTACCGGACGCACCTTCTCGCTGCCCGCCATCGAGCTGGATCAACCGGGCTTCACCCTCTACGGGCCTCAGATTCCACTCGGCAGGATCGTCGAACGCCTCGGCGGGGAGATCGTCCCCGAACGGGTGGGTGATAAGGTTCTCGAAGACTACATCCTCGACCTCAGCCTGGAAAGGACGAACCTCGTGGACGCAGACTTCGTTCTCGCCAGCCGCTACTTCGACAAGACCGGGGATGCAGACAGCAACTTCTCCCGGGTCGCCGACTCAAGGGTGTGGAACTCCGTACCCGCGATAAAGCGAGGCGACGTAACCACCCTCGACGTTCAGCTAACGACAGGCTCCTACGGTTTCATCGGGCTTGGGCAGGTACTGGATACGCTGGCGAGCGAACTCTCTTGAAACCAGCGACCTCCTAGAGCGCAACAGAATGCGGGGGAAACGTCGTGAGCAAGACGACCGAAGCTCCGGAGTTCACGATCTCCGGCATCGAGAACATCACCCGCAGAGACTTCCTCATCGGAGGAGCGGCTGTGATGCTGCCCGGCGGGTGCGGCAACTCCGGCGGTAGTAATTCCTCCGTCGAAACCCGCACGTTCGAGACCCCGGCAGGTCCGGTCGAGGTTCCGGTGAATCCGCAGCGGGTCGTTCCGGGTTACGCGACGGATATCTTCGAGTGCGGCGCCAAGTTTTTCTACGATTCTCCGCTCCCGGCAGTGGTCTTCCTGGATAACGTGGAGCGTTCGCTGCTATCTTGATCCCGATGCATATTTATCGCGTAAACGTCCGAAAATCCGCTGCTTGATCGAGAAGGTGCAGGAGAAAGCGCGGGCCGATGCGCTGCTCAGGAGCGCGGTATTCGGGCAGCGGTGGTGGGTCGCGCTCGGCTCCGCTCTCGTCACCGTTCATCAGGCATGCGAGGCGATGGTCCTCGTCGTGGTCGGGGCGGTTATTGACCGGGCGGTTGCGACTGGCGATGCGGGCGCGCTTCTGTTCTGGGTCGTCCTGCTGGCGCTGCTCTTCGTCTGTCTCTCGGCGTCGGGGTGTAGTGCGATCTGGGTAAACGACCGCGCCGCCCTGAACGTCGCCCACGATGTTCGCATGAAAGGTCGTCGGGCGGGTGCTGGAGCCAGGCGGAATCCCGCCTGAGAAGGCCACGCCGCCCGGAGAACTCGTCAGCCTCGCGACTTCCGACGCGGATCAAGTCGGAGCTTCGGCGTTCGCGCTGGCCTCGCTGGCCGGGGCCGTCTCCGCGCTCGTGGTCTCGGCTGTCGTACTTCTCGGCATCTCGGTTTCGATGGGCCTTGTAGTCCTGCTCGGGCTGCCACCGCTTCTGGTGCTAATCCGCTTCGCCGTTCGCCCGCTCGCAAAACGCGCCGAGACGGAGCAGGCCGCCGTCGCCGGGGCCGCCGCCGTCGCAACCGATGTCATAGGCGGGTTGCGCGTCATAAAGGGACTCGGTGCGGAACTCGCCGCCGCTCTGCGCTACCGACTCGCGAGCCGGGAGTCGCTCACGGCTTCGCTCGCCTCAGCGCGGGTCGAGGCCGCCGGGGCGGGGTCGTTCATGGCCGTCGTCGCGCTCGTCGGCGGTCGGCAGGCCGCTTCGGGGGAGATTTCCATCGGGCAGTTCGTCACCGCCGTCGGCCTGACGCAGTTTCTTATCGGGCCGTTCTCCAGGCTCGCCGAAGTCGGGGCGATGTTCGCCCGCGCCCGTGCCTCGGCGGTCAGGATCTCCACCCTTCTCGAAACCCCGACCGCCGTGAGCGATGTTCCGCAAAAGGATGGTCCGCGAAACGCCACAGCAATGACCGAGCCTCGGGGTCGCATCGCTTTCAACGACGTGACTTACGGTCCCGTGAGGAACCTCACCGTGAACATCGAGCCGGGCCAGTTTGTCGGAATAGCCGCCGGCGGCGAAGAAGCGGAGGCCCTGATCCCACTTCTAGAACGCTCCACAGACCCGGACGCCGGAACCATCTGCCTCGACGGTGCGCCCCTCCCCTCCTTCGTGCTCGACGCGCTCCACGAAGCCGTGCTCGTCGCGCCGCACGACCCCGAACTCTTCTCGGGCACGCTCGCGGAGAACGTACACTCGGACGAAAAACGACGCGAAGTCGCGCTCGTCGCAGCGGGGGCGGACGAGGTAGCGGGGGCTCTACCGGACGGCACGCTGACGACGCTCGGTGAGGGCGGGCGTTCGCTCTCCGGCGGGCAACGTCAGAGGGTCGCGCTCGCCCGCGCCATCGCCTCGAACGCGACAGTCCTCGTCCTCCACGACCCGACGACCGCCGTTGACGCGGTAACGGAACACGGCGTCGCAAAGAGGCTCCGGGAGGTTCGCTCCGGCAGGACGACCATCCTCATAACGACCAGCCCCGCGCTGCTCTCGGTATCCGAGAGGGTGCTGTTCTCCGGGACGGCTCCGTCGCCGCCGAAGGCACACACCGCGCTCGCTCGTCGCGTCGAGCGAAGCGTACCGGGGGGCTGTGCTGGGTTGAGCGAAAGCGCAAATCCCCCCGACGCCCGGACCTCGACCCTGCTCCCGACCGCGTCCGGCTCCGAGACGCGCCGGACGCTTCTCGGGCTGGTTCGGCCCCACGGCAGGCTGTTCCTCCTGACGGCCTTTGTTCTGCTTGTGGCCGGGGTCGCGGGGCTTGCGGCTTCGGCCCTGATCGGCTACATCGTAGACCTCGTCGTGGAAAGCGACCCCCCCTCTTCCATCACCGCTCCGGTCACCGCCCTCGCCTTCGCGATGGTGCTCGTCGCCCTGCTCTCCGCCGTCGGTGAGACGCTTGTCGCAACGCTCGGCGAACGAGTCCTCGCCGGTCTGCGCGAACGGGTGATGGAACGCGCCCTCGCCGTGCCGCTCGAAACGGTCGAGGCCGCCGGGACGGGCGACCTCGTAGCCCGCGTGAGCGGCGACGTCAACGTCGTCTCCGAAGCCGTCCGGGACGCTTTGCCCGCGCTCGCCGTCTCCGGCCTGACGGTCGGGCTGACGGTCTTCGGCCTCGCCGCTCTGGACTGGCGGCTCGCCCTCGCCGGACTCTGCGCCGTCTCGGTCCAGGCTCTTGCGCTGCGCTGGTATCTTCCGCACTCCGCCCCCCGCTACGCCGCCGAGCGCATCACCGAAGGCAGCCGCGCCCAGCAACTCCTCGACACCGTCGGCGGCGCAAAGACCGTCCGGGCCTTCCGCCTGCGAGACCAGCACTCCGGCCTCGTCGAAGCCCGCTCACGCGCCTCCATCACCGCCTCGCTCAGGGCGGCGGCCACGGCGGCGTGGTTCTTCTCGCGCCTGAACTCGGCGGAACTCGTCGGGCTGGGGGCGATCCTCACCGTCGGCTTCTTCCTCGTGAGCGCAGACCTCGTTACCGTCGGTGCGGCGACCGCCGCCGCGCTCTACTTCCAGCGGCTCTTCGACCCCATCGAAACCCTCCTCAACCTTCTCGACACCGCCGCCTCCGCAACCGCCGCCCTCGCCCGACTCGTTGGGGTAGCGAACCTCGCCCTGCCCGCAGAACCACCATCCCCCCCAGCCCCAAAGGATTCTTCCATAAGCGTCTCGAACCTGAACCATTCCTACCTCGCGGGCCACGAAGTCCTGCACAGCGTGAGCCTCGAAGTTCGCCCCGGAGAGCGCGTCGCCGTCGTCGGGGCGAGCGGCGCGGGCAAGACGACGCTCGCGAAGCTCATCGCGGGGATTCACGAAGCGTCCGAGGGAGAAATACTCCTCGGCGGCGTTCCGCTCGCAGACCTCGGCCCGAAGAACATCCGCAACCACGTCGCCCTCGTAACGCAGGAAGTCCACGTCTTCTCCGGCACCCTCGCCGACGACCTCCGGCTCGCGAGGCCCGATGCCGCGGACAGGGACTTGCTCTCCGCTCTGGACGCCGTGGACGCCCTCGGCTGGGCGAAGTCGCTCCCGGGCGGCCTCGAAACGGTCGTCGGGGACGGCGGGTACAGGCTCACGGCCGCGCAGGCGCAGCAACTCGCCCTTGCCCGCATAATCCTGCGAGACTCCGGAATCGTCATCCTCGACGAAGCGACCGCCGAAGCCGGAAGCGCGGGCGCGAGGGTCCTCGAAAGGTCGGCGGAGGCCGCCATCTCGGGTCGTACCGCGATCATCGTCGCCCACCGGCTGACGCAGGCCGTGAGCGCAGACAGGATCATCGTCCTGGGACAAGGTCGCATCGTGGAGACCGGAACCCACGAACAACTCGCAGACTCCAAAGGACACTACGCCGCCCTCTGGTCGGCCTGGAACGCTTCACGCATCGAAGTCAGGGAGTAGTTTCGTCTCCTTACTCTATGTTCCCGAGAGGCTCATCTCTCGTATTGCCGCCATCTTTGACGGCCCGCAGGTACGCTCCGGCCTCCGCCCGCCGGGCTCTGTTTGCTTCGACGAGCGGCTTCAGGTGAGCGGCGAAGCGTTCGCGTTCGTCCGGGGTCAGGGCTTCGGGCATCGCTTCTTCCAGGGTTGGGATGTTCGGGTTGCCGGAGCGTTTCACGAGCTGCTCCCAGCGGGGTGGTTCGCCGAGAGAAGTTCCGGTCTCGATGTTCGCCTCGAAGGTCAGGCGGACTTCATTGAAGCCCGCTCTTTCGGCGTACTCGAAGAGATCACGCTCGTCGAAGTCGAGCATCGGGTCGGTCTTTGGAGGCTGGATGCGACGGTAGAGAGCGGTGAGTTTGGAAGCGAGGTCTGCGACCATATTCGTGTTGTAGCCGAGGAATCGGTCCGGGTCGAGGGAGTCGCGGAAATTGTTGATCGGCTCGAAGATCGAGAGGCGACCTCCGGGCTTCAGGACGCGGTGGAACTTCTGGAAAGCGCGGCGTTTTTCTTTTACGTAGATCAGAACCGAGCGAGTTGTAACCGCATCAACGGACTCGTCCTTGAACGCCGGTAAATCGTTCGCCGGAGCCTCGACGAACCGGCACCGTTCGAGCATGCCCATCTCCTTTGCGAGGTTTCGGCTGTGGTCGAGTAGGTTGCGGGAGATGTCTGCAAAGACGACCGCGCCGCCCCCGCCCACAAGCTCCGGCCCCCGAAAGCTATAAGCTCGTCGCCCGCCCCGACATCGAGGAGCGTATCCCCGACATCGAGGCTCGCGCCCCGCAAAACCCGCTCCCTGACGGGCGCGAGAACTTCGAGAACCGACCGACGCTGTTCGGGATCGCCGCCGTCGCGGCGGCCCGGAAGCCACACGACCCGTTTATTTTGTTTGTCTGGCCTCGTCTCCATCACTTCGCCTACCTTCGCATCCTAGAGAGCGTCCGCGTTCACCGCGTTCGGTGGCTCCTCACCACGCAGAACGGTAACGAGGTTCTTTGCGGCAAGTTCCGCCATCCCCGCCCGCGTCTCGATGGACGCGCTCCCGATGTGCGGTGCGAGGACGACGTTTTCGAGCTCCAGGAGCTTCGGATTGACCTTCGGCTCCTCTTCGTAAACGTCCAGCCCGGCGGCGAAGATGCGTTTTTTAGAGAGGGCTTCGGCCAGAGCCTCCTCGTCCACCACCGGGCCGCGAGACGTGTTCACCAACACTGCTTCCGGCTTCATCGTGGAAAGCTCTGCCGCCCCGATGAGGTGATGTGTCTCGTCTGTCAGGGGCGTGTGGATGGAGACGAAGTCGCAGGTGCGGAGAATCTCCTGTAGGCTCATCCGCCGTGCTTCGAGCTCGCGTTCGGCCTCTTCCTTGCGCGATCGGGCATCGTAGAAGACGCTCATCCCGAAGCCGCGGGCGCGCCGAGCCATCGCCTGACCGATACGTCCGAAGCCGACGATACCGAGCTTCTTACCGGATACGTCCGGCCCGGTCAGTTGCATCGGTCCCCACGCATCCCAGTTGCCTGAGCGAACCAGTCGCTCCGCCTCGCCCAGCCGCCGCGCCGCCGCGAGCAGCAGCATGAACGCCGTGTCGGCGGTCGTCTCGTCCAGCACACCGGGCGTGTTCGTCACCACGATTCCCCGTTCCGTCGCAGCGTCCACGTCCACGTTGTCGTAGCCGACGGCCATGTTTGCGACGATCCTCAGAGAATCGCCTGCTGCGTCCATGAGCTCCGCATCGACCGTCTCCGTTACGGTCGAGAGGATGGCGGTCGCACCGCTCACCGCTTCGAGAAGGGTTTTCCTGTCCGGCACCCCCTCACCGAGAACGGTAACGTCGTAGCCACCGAGAAGTTTCGTTCCTGCTGTCGGGATCTCACGCGTAACAAGGATTTTCTCGGGCATCTCTCCCCCTTCGTGCAGAAAGCCCCCCGGCGCGAACCGGAGGGCTTCTCGTGGTTTTCTCGTTGCCTTCTGCGTCCAGCCTAGTCTTCCTTGAAGAGCTGCCTCAACACGGTCTGGAGGATGCCGCCGTTGTGCAGATACTCGACCTCGACGGGCGAGTCCACCCTCGCCTTGACCTTGAACTCCCGGCCTTCTCCGTCTGCGCCGTTGACCTCGACGGTTAGCTCCTTACCGGGTGCGATGTCGTCTATGCCCCGAATGGTGAAGGTCTCCGTACCGGTCAGGCCTAGGGACTCGGCGTTCTCGCCGTCCGAGTACTGCACCGGAAGGACGCCCATGCCTATCAGGTTCGAGCGGTGGATGCGTTCGAAACTCTCCGCGATGACGACCCGCACTCCGAGCAAGAACGACCCCTTCGCCGCCCAGTCCCGCGACGAGCCGCTTCCGTACTCCTTGCCGCCGAGTACGACGAGCGGCACGCCGTCTTCCTGGTACTGCATGCTGGCCTCGTAGATGGTCGTCTCCGTGCCTTCGGTGTCGCCCTCGTCGAAGTGGAGGGTGTAGCCGCCCTCCTTGTCTACGAGCTGGTTCTTCAGGCGGATGTTGCCGAACGTCCCGCGCACCATGACCTCGTGGTTGCCGCGACGCGAACCGAAGGAGTTGAAGTCCCGTGAGTCTACGCCCTTCTCGAGCAGATACTGCCCGGCGGGCATCTTCGCCGGGATGGCCCCGGCGGGCGAGATGTGGTCGGTCGTTATGGAGTCGCCGAGCTTCGCGAGGACGCGGGCGTTCTCGATGTCGGTCAGGGGCTCCGGCTCTGGTGAGAGATCCTTGAAGAACGCCGGTTCCTGGATGTAGGTCGACTCCGGGTCCCACGCGAACAGGTCGCCTTCGGGGACGTTGACCGCGTTCCACTGATCGTTCCCGGTGTAAATGTCGCCGTACTGCTCGCGGTAGACCGCCGGGTCGAGGGCGTGAGAAAGCTCGTCCGAGACCTCCTTCTGCGTCGGCCAGATGTCCTTCAGGTAGACCGGGTTGCCGTCGGAGTCCTCCCCGAGCGGCTCGTTCGAGAGGTCTATGTCCACATTCCCGGCGAGCGCGTAGGCGACGACGAGCGGCGGGCTTGCCAGGTAGTTCGCCTTTACGTCCGGGTTGATGCGGCCCTCGAAGTTACGGTTCCCGGAGAGAACGGCCGCCACCACGAGGTCGTTGTCGTTCACGGCCTGCGACACCTCGTCCGGCAGCGGGCCGGAGTTGCCGATGCAGGTCGTGCAGCCGTAACCAACGACATCGAAGTTGAGCTCTTCAAGGTACGGCAGGAGACCCGCGCTCGTCAGGTACTCGGTTACGACTTTGGAACCGGGCGCGAGGCTCGTCTTGACGTGCGGCTGTACGTGCAGGCCCTTGTCCACGGCCTTCTTCGCGAGCAGCCCGGCGGCGAGCATCACCGACGGGTTCGAGGTATTGGTGCAGCTCGTTATGGCCGCGATAACGGCCGAACCGTGCTTGAGGTACGCCTCTTCGCCGTCGAGGGTGATGGTGATGGAGCCGTCCGGGTCGGCCTCTTGGGCGTCGGACAGCTCCCCGGCGGTCGGGTCGGGCTCACCCTCGCCGGTAGCGGCGGCGGAGTCGGCGGGGGTGTCGGACGCCTCCATCGACTCGGTATCGTCGCTGTCGTGGCCGTCGAGCTCGCCGTTCTCCGGCTCGACGCCCGTGATCTCGGCGAGCGCCTTGCGGAAGGAAGTCTTCATCTCGCCGATCGAGATCCTGTCCTGCGGCCGCCTCGGACCCGCGAGGCTCGACTCCACGCTGTCGAGGTCGAGGTCGAGCGTCTCCGAGAACGTCGGGTCGGGCGTGTCGTCGGTCCGCCAGAGTCCCTGCTCCCTGGCGTAATCCTCCAGAAGCTGGCAGAGATCGTCGTCGCGTCCGGTTCCCTGCATGTAGCGCACCGTCTCCGAGTCGAACGGGAAGAAGGCGCACGTCGAGCCGAACTCCGGCGACATGTTGCCGATGGTCGCCCGGTCCGGGAGGCTCAGCTGCGACAGGCCGTCGCCGTAGAACTCGACGAACTTCCCTACGACGCCCTTCTTGCGGAGCATCTGCGTCACCGTCAGCACGAGGTCCGTGGCGGTAACGCCCTCCCTGAGCGCACCGGAGAGCTGGAAGCCTATGACGTCGGGCTGAAGCATGTAGTACGGCTGGCCGAGGGTAACGGCTTCGGCCTCGATACCACCGACGCCCCAGCCGAGGACTCCTAGGCCGTTGATCATGGTCGTGTGAGAGTCCGTCCCGACGAGCGTGTCCGGCATCACCACGCCGTCCTTGACCCAGACACCTTTGGCGAGATACTCGAGGTTGACCTGATGGACGATGCCCGTCGCAGGCGGGACGACAGTGAAGTCATCGAAAGCTTCCTGGCCCCATTTCAGGAACTCGTATCTCTCTTTGTTCCGCTCGAACTCGCGCTCGGCGTTGAACTGAAGGGCCATCCCGTTACCGAAGGCGTCTACCTGAACGGAGTGGTCGATGACGAGGTCGGTCGGCACGAGCGGGTTGATCTTGGCCGGGTCACCACCGACGGATGACATCGCGCTCCGCATCGCCGCGAGGTCCACGATAGCCGGGACGCCCGTGAAGTCCTGCATGATGACGCGAGCCGGAAGGTAGGCAAGCTCCTCCCCGACGTTCTCGGGCCAGCTGGTGAGCGACTTTACCGCGTCCTCGTCAACGAACTTCCCGCCGCAGTTGCGAAGCAGCGATTCAAGGATAGTCCTGATAGAAAACGGCAGGTTGAACACATCGGCGTCCACCCGCTCATCGAGCTTCTTCAGACTGACATAAGTGTACTCCTCACCGCTGGACGTGAGTTTCTGCTTCGCATCGAAAGCATTGTTGTCCGGCATCTTTTCGGCCCTCTTTTCGTCGCTCCGTGGTTTGAGTCGATTATATCTTGACCGAGATCACATTGCCGTGAGGCACGTATGGAGCGAAGACGGTCCGCACTCTACCCGGCCGGATCACCCACCTCGGAACCCGAATCTGACTCGGCGACATCGCTCTCCTCAAAGCAGGTGTGAAGTGGGAGCCTGAGCCTGCCCGTCCGACCAGCGGCACGAAGAGCGGGAGCCGATCTTAAGACCGGCCCCCGCAAGATGCTGCTTTTTGCTTCGCTCGCTAAACTAGCTAGGCTACCTTCTGCGCGGCCCCGGCAAGTTCGTCGAGCGCGCTCAGCGTCTCTCTCTCGGGAGCGGTTTCGAGGCCGAGTAGAACCCGCTCCACGCCGAGTTCTGCGTAGGCTTCGAGGTTCTCGGGCAGCCCGCCGAAGACGGAGACCGGTATCTCACGCCCCGCTTTTTCGTTGAGCTTCTGCATGAGCGGGGCGAGCTTTTCGGGCGGAAGTCCGTTCGCGAGCCAGGCGTCACCGTACGCTATCGTCCGGTCGAAGGCCGCCTCTCCACCGCCGACGTAGATCGGTGCGTAAGGCTTCTGCACGGGCTTGGGCCAGGAGAAGATCGGATCGAAGTCCACGAACTCGCCGTGGTACTCGGCCTCGTCCTTCGTCCAGATCTCCCGCAGCGCGACTAGCTGCTCGTCAACCAGCTTGCCCCTCGTCCTCGGGTCGGTGCCGTGGTTCTCCATCTCTTCCCGGTTCCAGCCGACCCCGACCCCGAAGATGAACCGCCCGCCGCTTAAGTGGTCGAGGCTCGCGACCTCCTTCGCGGTCGTTATGGTGTCGCGCTCCATGAGCAGCGTTACGCC
>JBPCNU010000073.1:0-4480 GCA_051000975.1 Rubrobacter sp. | reverse complement strand
CCGCGCTCTACCCGGAGTACCCGGGCTTCGTGGCGGCGTTGCTGCTGGACCTCGCCATCTTCGTGTTCTTCGTGGCCAGCGTGCTAGGGGTGTGATCCCGGGACGTGCTCATCCCTCGGCGATCTCCCGCGCCAGCTTGCGGCGCAGCTCGACGCTCTCGTCCCTGTCCGTGACGACTTCGATGATCCCCGGCCCTGCCTCACGAGATATGTCCCGGTAAGCACCTCGGAACTCGCTCATCGTGTGCGGCTTGCGGTATGCGAGGCCGAACATCCGGGCGGCATCCTCGAAGCCGAGACCGTGCGGAGTCCCGAAATACGTCTCGAAGAACTCCTCGTGTCGGGCGATGGGGAGCATGGAGAATATGCCGCCGCCATCGTTGTTCACGACGACCACCGTTACCGGGAGGTTGCGGAGCATCGCAAGCGAGTTGAGATCGTGAAGGAGGGCGAGGTCGCCGATGAGCAGCGTTACCGGACCACCGTGTCCGAGCGAGAACCCCGCCGCCGTCGCCACCGTTCCGTCTATCCCGCTCGCCCCCCGGTTGACCGCGACAGGGACGTATCCTCTGCCGGGGACAGGCTCGGCGTAGGAGTCCATATCCCTCACGGGCAGGCTGCTCGCAACGACGAGACCACTCCCCGGCGGAAGCTCCCGCGCCACCACTCGCGCCACGAACGGCTCCAGGAGGCGATCCCCGGCTTCCCCCTCGCCCTCCGAAACAACCTCCGAGACGCGCCCGGAGGCCTCGATCCAGCCGGAGAGCCATTCGCCGGTCTGGCCGGCCTGCAGCGGGCGGCCGTCTGAGACGGGGAAGATCCCCTTACAGAACTCCGGGATCCCGGCCTCGAAGTAGTGGCTCACGATGTGGTTCGGGTCGAGCCGGGACGGGTCTTCGCGCACGACAGCGTGTGTCTCGGGGCGACTCTTCGCGATGAACTGTCCGAGTCGCTTGGAGACGGAGCCACTCCCGAACTGGACTACCGCTTCGGGCCGATGAGCCTCTGGGGAAGCACCATCGAGCAGAGCCAGATCGTAGTGGAGGACGAGGTTCTCCGAAGTATGACCGAGGCGCACCTGCGACCCGATATCCGCGAAAAGCGGCCACCCGAGGTGAGAGGCGAGTTTCGCGGCGGCCTCGCCCTCGGCCCGGTCGCGGAGACGCCCGGCGACGATGATGCCCCGTTCCGTCTCTCGCAGCTTCGAGGCGAATTCCCGCAGTTCGGCGTCCGGGGCGATGGGTCGCGGGGTCGGGTACGTCGTGTAGGGGGTGGTGCTCCGATGCCAGCTTCTCAGGAGTTTGGGAGTTTCGGTCGGGTCTGCGTCCGGGGCCGGGATCAGGGGTTCGCGGAACATCAGGTTCAGGTGAACGGGTCCGGCGGGCGCGCGGCGGGCGCGGTGTATGGCTTGATCCACCACCGTCAGTAGCGAAGCCGGGTCCACCTGCGGCTCCGGGGCCGGGACGTCGAACTCCCAGCGCACGTACCCGCCGAAGATGCCGGGCTGGTCTACGGCCTGATTTGCTCCGGTGCGGCGCAACTCCGGTGGTCGGTCGGCGGTGAGGAGTAGCATCGGGACGCCATCGGTGGAGGCCTCGACGACCGCCGGAAGCCCGTTGGCGACCGCAGTCCCGGAGGTCGTTACCCACGCAGCGGGTCGCCCGGTCGCCCTCGCGTAACCGAGCGCGGCGAAGGCCGTCCCCCGCTCATCGTAGTGAACGTGAGACGTGACTCGCCTGTTTCTGGCGACGGCTGCAACGACGGACGTCGAGCGGGAGCCGGGCGCGATAAAGAAATCGGTTACACCGCACCGGCCGCACTCCTCCACGAGGAGTGCGGCCCAGAGCAGGTTGGTCCGGGCGGTGGGATCCAAGCTACCTGCCGGGCTATCCGGTGGCGCGTTCGAAGATCGGCCCCCCGGAGGCGCGGCTCTGCGCCCTCTCCGGTTGCTCCGGCTCGGCGCACAGGATGTCCACGAAGTCGGAGATTTTCTGTTCGATCTCGGCCCACTCCCCCTCCGGCGTCGAACCGACAACGACCCCGGCCCCGGAGAAGAGCGAGAGTTCCGCGCCCCTTACAAGCCCCGAACGTATTCCGACGGCGAACTCCGCCGCCTCCCGCGAGACCCAGCCGACGGGACCGGCGTAGCATCCCCGGTCAAACGGCTCGGAGTCTCGTATCTCCCTGATGGCGGCCTCTTTCGGGTAACCACCGACCGCCGGGGTCGGGTGTAGCGTGTTCAAGATGTCGGCATCCGTAACGCCCGGACGAAGCGTCCCCCGAAAGCGCGAGACGAGATGCCTGCGACTCGCGAGCTTCATCTCCGAGACGCCTTCCTCGACGGTCAGCGCGGCGCAGAGTCCACGCAGGTCTTCCTCGATGCTGTCCCGAACGTATCGCTGCTCGGCCCGGTCTTTCCGGCTGCCGAGGAGCTCCTCTCGAAGCCCGGCATCATCTTCACCGGAGGTTCCTCTGGGCCGGGTTCCGGCTACCGCCTCGCTCCTTACGGCCAGCCCGTTCCTGCCGTAGAGCCTCTCCGGCGTTGCGCCGATAAACGCCGTCCCCTTCTCCGGTTCCAGATAGAGATGGAAGCATCCGGGGGTATTATTCTTCAGGTTTTCGAGAACGCCGAGCGCGTCTAGTTCCCGGTCGAAGCCGAAGTCGGCCCGTCGGGCGAAGACGACCTTGCCCGGCTCTCGCCCGAAGCCCGCTACGACCCGCTCGATGTTCGCCCGCCAGCCCTCATAATCCGGGCTGTCAGCGCGGCTCACGAGGCCCAAAGTCTCCCAGACCAACGGCTCGCGGGCAGGTACGAGGGCGTTGATGTGGCTGGAGATCTCCTCCACCCGTACCGCATCATCCGGCAGCACGAGGTTGCAGGAGAGGCTCGACTCCCCGCCCTCCTCCGTAGCGAATTCGGTGCGGGGCAGAACGAAGCCGCCAGCGCCAAAGGCCGACCACCGCTCGTCACGCTCCGAGTCGCGGTCGAACGGCAGGCTTCCGTAGTACCTGACCTGCTTCGACCCCGCTTCTTCGAGGAGTGCGTCCTCCAGGGTCAGGGCGAAGTCTGCGGCCCCGATCATAGCCGTCTCCCGACCGTCGGAGTGAGCATCCCCCCGGCCGGACCAGTAACCCCTCGGGTACCCGGCGGCGTCCTCCTGAGAGGCAAGCCAGCGCAGAGGCGTACCAGGAGATGAAGCGTCGTCGGTCATGACCGTCACTCGGGCTACCCGCCTGCTACCGGAGCGGGACTCCGGCCGCGACAGAAGTTCCCGGACGCGGGACGCGAGCTCGACGAACGCAGCGATGTGAGAAGGTTCTACGGACGGTGTGTCTTCGTGCCTGATCATTTCCTTCGCAGTGTAGCAATGTGTAACGAGCGAGGGAGCGTTTCTGCTCACAAATTACCCCCGCAACCCTCGACGGAGATACAGAAGAGGGCCGGGACCGCATAAACGGTTCCGGCCCTCGAAAAGCACTTGTCGCTCTGGTTTTGCCCGGGCTTTTCTAGCTGACGAGTTCGCCCTGAACTATGTACCGCTCGGTGTTCGAGTAGTCCGGCGTACCGTCGGGGTTGATGTCGACCAGCTCACAGGTCTGGAGGGTTACGATGGTGCGACCCGGGACCGGGTCGAGTACGTGAACGTCCTTGGGGGCCGTGATCTGGGTATTGTAGACCTCGTAGGTGTACTCGGTGCCGTTGGCGTCGGTTACGAAGATCTCATCCCCGTTCTGAAGCTGCTTGATGCCAGCGAAGGCCTTGTAGCTCGGCGTCCCTTCGTAACCCTCGACGTGCCCCGCAAGGAAGGTGTTGCCCCCCTCCTGCCACGGAAACGCCGTCGGGTAGACGTGGACGGCGGCGTTGTCCGTGAGGAGCTGTGTGTCGTCGCCGCGCCCGGTCGGGATGCTGTCTATTTCGATGCCTGCCTCCGGGGCCGAGAGGCTAAGGGCCGGGTCTTGCGGTGTCTCGGCTGTGGCCTGATCCCCACCCTGCTGAGTGGTCTGCTCACCACTCTGTTCGCTGCTCTGTCCCTCACCGGACTGACCGGACTGCTGAGACCCCTGTTCCCCGCCGCCCTGATCTCCCCCACCACCCTGAACCAGCGAGCCGCACCCACCGAGTGCCACCATGAAAACCAGAGCCGCGAGAGCCACGACGAATTTGCCAACCCCTAGACGCATCGGATCACCCTTCCAGAATTTGCTTCTCTTTGCTGCTTGCCTGCCGTCTTCGTAATGTTGTTCAGCCCGGCCCCGGTCTCGGAAACTCCAGGTTCCGCAAACGCCGACACGTTATCATAACCTCCGCCGAGCCGTCGCTGGTTTACACTGTTTTGCATATAGATGACTTTCGTCAGGAGTAAGGGTAAGATTCCGAACATCTCGTCCACCGGATGTATTGAACGGAATGTGTTGAACAGGATGTTTCGGTCCAGGTAACTTCAGACAGGGAGGATGTCATGAACACTCGCGTGATGACC
>JBPCNU010000072.1:0-10239 GCA_051000975.1 Rubrobacter sp. | reverse complement strand
CTACCCTCCTGCTTACTGCATCCGGGGTCATCGAGCCTCCTGGGAAACCGGTTGCGCGCCCCGGGCGTGAAGGTCTATATCTCCCGCCGACCGGCGAAGGCCCGCCCGAGCGTTACTTCGTCGGCGTATTCGAGGTCTCCCCCGACGGGGAGCCCGCTCGCAAGCACCGTTACCCGCACGTCCATCCCGGAGACTTCCGAGGCTATGTACATCGCCGTCGCCTCGCCCGTCGTATTCGGGTTCGTGGCCACGACGAGTTCCTTCGTCCCTTCGTCCCGGACCCGCTGGATGAGCTCCGAGATCCTCAAGTCCTCGGCCTCCACGCCGTCGAGCGGGGACAGAGCCCCACCCAGCACATGGTACAGGCCCCGGTACTCGGCCGTGCGTTCCATCGGGCCGATATCGTAGGGGTCTTCGACGACGCAGATGACGGCCTGGTCCCGGCTCGCGTCGCGGCAGATTCCGCACTCTTCCTGCTCGGTCAGGTTGAAACACCGCTTGCAGGGGTGGATCTTCTCCTTCACCTCGCGAAGGGCGTCCGCGAGACCGAAGGCATCCTCCTCTCGCGCCCGCACGATGTGGAAGGCTATGCGCTGGGCGCTCCTCGGCCCGATGGACGGGAGCTTCGAAAGTTCGGTTATGAGCTTCTCTACCGGACGGGCATACGTCGCCAAGAAGACGCTCTACCTAGAGACCGGGGATGTTCAGGCCCATGTCCCCGAGACCGCCCGTGATGCCCCCGAGCCGCTTGTTAGCGAGTTCCTGCGCGCTGCTTATCGCCTCGTTCACCGCAGCCTGCACCATATCCTGGAGCATCTCGATGTCCTCCGGATCGACGACGCCTTCGTCTATCTCGATGGAGGTCAACTCAAGCCCGCCCGTCATCGTTGCCTTGACGGCCCCGCCGCCCGCCGACGCGGTAACGGTCTCTTTCTCGAGCTGCGCCTGAGCCTCCTGCATCTGCTGCTGCATCTGCTGGACCTGTGCCATCATCTTGTTCATGTTGCCGCGTTTCGCCACGATACCTCTCCCTGAAAGTCGCTTCTCACCGTCCGGGTTCACCGGGTTCTAGAAAGGCCCGAAGTGTTCCCGAGCCATCTGAAAGACCTCTTGCTGGTCCCGGATTGTACCATCGCCCTCGACTGTCTCAGGTGGCTTCCCACCCGCTGGTGTGCCGGACACGGGCTCCGAACGAACCTCCGGAGCAGCTCTCCGGTCCATCTCTTCGTAGCTCACCGAGCCTCGCGGACCGCTCCCATAGCCACCCGATGGCGGGTTCTCCTGCAGTGGCGGCTCGTCGTCCGGCGAGGCTGGCAAGGGTGATTCCTCCCCGACCTCCTGAACTTCTCGTATCGGCGGCATGCTCGGCGGCTCCTCCGAGGACTTCGGGGTCGGGGTTTCGGCCTTGCCCGCTAGCTTCCCACCGGATTTCGCCTCGATGCGAGGCGTTACCCCGAACCTCTCCGAGAGTACCTTCAAAAGGTTCTCGGAGTGCCGCTTCTCCTTCGCCATCCCAACGTAGAAGCCACCTTCGTCCGCAAACGAGAGCACGAGCGCACCGCCGTCGAAGGACTCGACCCGAGCCTCGCCGTAGACCGCCGCCGTTAGCGCCTGCTTCCGTCGCTTCAACTCCTGCATCACCCCGGTCCACTCAGAGGTAAGCGAGGCGAGATCCAGCACACCACCAGAACCCGACGCACCAGCCACAGGCTCCTCCGATGCAGATTCTTCTTCGACCGGCTCGGACTCGTTCGGAACGGCAGCGGGAGGAGAGAAGTGTTCCCCCCTTGCGGCCGGAGGTTTACCCGGGTCCGACACTCGCTCCGGCGCGGATTCGACCGGCTTTTGTGAAGATGCGTGCTGTTGTATTGCGACAATGTTTTTTCCGTCTCCGGCGGCGTTCTCCAGCGTTTCGAGGCGGCTCAGAAGAGCTTCGACGGAGGGTTCGGTGTAGTCGCGGGCGAGCTTCATGAACGAGAGTTCGAGTTCGAGTTTCGCGTCGCCGCCGCGTCGGATACGTCCGGTGGATTCTCCCAGGGCTTCGATCATCCGCACCGCTTCCGCGGTCGGGATAAGCTCCGACTGCTCTCGAAGTGCTTCTTTCTCCTCAGCCCCGACTTCGGCGAGGGCGACCTCTGGGGCGTGCGGGAGGAGCATCAGGTTGCGCAGGTGTCCGGCGAGTTCCTGAGCGAACCGGCCGAGGTCTCGTCCCTCACCTTCGAGCCGCTCCAGAATCCGGAGCGCGTCCGGGACGCTGCGGCTCGCGAGGGCATTCGTCACCTCGATGAGCGTCTGTGGCCCGGTGCTGCCCAGTAGTTCGCGGACCTGCGCCGCCGTTACCTTCCCCTCGGAGAACGAGGAGAGCTGGTCGAGGAGACCTTCGGCGTCGCGGAAAGAGCCGCCCCCGGCGCGGGCGATTATCGTCAGGGCCTCCGGCTCGACCTCGATGTTCTCGGCGGTAGCGATCTCGGCGAGCTTCCCGGAGAGGACTTCTATCCCCGGCCGGCGAAACTCGAAGCTCTGACAGCGGCTGAGGATCGTCGGCAGGACGCGATGCTTCTCGGTCGTTGCGAGGATGAAAACTGCGTGTTCCGGCGGTTCTTCGAGCATCTTCAACAGCGCGTTGAACGCCTCAGTTGTGAGCATGTGGACCTCGTCTATGATGTAGACCTTCGCCCGCCCGGAGACCGGGGCGAGGTTCACGCGGTCCCGGAGGTCGCGGATCTCATCAATCCCCCGGTTCGAGGCGGCGTCCATCTCCAGCACGTCGAGCGAGGAGTTGTTTATTACCGCCCGACAGCTCTCGCACTCGCCGCACGGCTCCGGCGTCGGGGCGTCAGAGTTGCGGCAGTTCAGCCCCATCGCAAGGACTTTGGCCGAAGAGGTCTTTCCCGTGCCTCGCGGGCCGCTGAAAAGGTAGGCGTGTGAGACCCGGTCGGTCTCGATGGCCCGCCGAAGGGTCCGAACAACGGCCTCCTGACCGGATATTTCGCCAAACTTCCTCGGTCGCCACTTGCGGTAAAGGGTAGTGTGTCTCACACGGTGAGTATAACGGACCAGAACAACGCGAACGATGATGAAAGCTGGTGAAAGCCGGGAAAACAAGAGAAGCGAGGTGAGCGAAAAACCGCGCACCCCGCCTTCGACGAGCCATATTCCGGCGAACTTCCGACGCATCCACTCCGGCCCGGCTGCCCCTAAGCACATGAAGTAACCTGCTTAGTGCTGCTACCTTCCGGTCCTGACACGGTTCACCGGGCTTCATTGCCCAGGACCGGGCCATCAACGCTTCAACGCCGACTTCAACCGACATCCGGCCGCCTCGGGCGGGGGGTTAGACCCTGCTAAGGCGATCGCAGGTTCAGGGCATCGCCAGCTCCCCGCTTAGCGCGGCGAAAGTAGTCTACCAGAGATGAGAAGGATAGCCTCCGAGGCATTGCGCCGCCCGGAGTTAACCCGACCCTGCTCCTCGAAGCCTCAAGGCGAGACGCTGCCGCGGCCAGCGGAAAAGCAGCCCCTGCCTGCCGCTTGTAGAAACTGCCGTTCGAGTCGGAACGGCGTTCTGTCGCTGTCTGATGTGTTTCAAGCCCACTCCAAGCCTGCTCCAGGTATGACGACCGGCCTCGCGCTACCGCCCCGACGCGATTCCCTGACCCTGTGAGTTCACTTTCTTCTCGCGACCCTGACGCTGCATCGCCGGAGTCGAATCGAAGCACTCGACTGAAACAAGCGAGAGCGCTGGAGCTTTCGGGGCGTTTTCTCTCTGCCGGTTGCTCTCTTCAGACTAACGGGTACCGTAGTTCCATGACAGAGATTCCGCCGCTGATCCTCACCCTGAAGCTCGATGTTGGCTCGCAGTCGTTCTTCGACTCGATGCGCGAGCGGCACTTTCCGCCGGAGCGCAACTTCATAGCGGCTCACGTTACGCTGTTCCATGCGCTGCAGGGCTTCTTGCTGGAGGACATCTCTTCGGACGTAGCGAAAGTCTGCCGGGATCACAGCCGATTCCCGGTCAGGGTGCGGAAGCTCCGCTCGCTCGGCGGGGGTGTCGCTTACGTGCTGGCCTCAGACGAACTATCCGGGGTTCGGTCCGACCTCGTTCGAGAGTGGAAGTCTTTCCTCGGGGCGCAGGATAAGCAGAAGTTCTCCCCACACGTAACGGTCCAGAACAAGGTCAAACCAGAGCAGGCCAGGCAACTCTTCGCAGAGCTCGAACCCTCATTCGAGCCGTTCGAGGTAACAGCGGAGGGGCTGCTTCTGTGGCGTTACATGGGCGGGCCGTGGAAGTTCGAGCGGGGTTTCGATCTC
Organism: Rubrobacter sp.; assembly: GCA_051000975.1. GTDB lineage: Bacteria > Actinomycetota > Rubrobacteria > Rubrobacterales > Rubrobacteraceae > Rubrobacter. The sequence continues at coordinate 5,931 of JBPCNU010000072.1, read as the reverse complement.
GGGTCGGCTTAGAGAGTTTCCGGCGCGCTTCGAGCAATCCGGGGGATATAATTCGCAGGTTCTGGTCGGCTTTGACGAGTGATCGAAATCCAATGAGGCGGGAGAGCGGGAGGTGAGTGGCGTTTGCAAGATGGCAAGGACGGTAGTTCTGATCGCGGCAGCGGGCCGCTCACGATGCAGCGCCGGGCCTCTGGCTTTGGGCGTTTTTCTGATGCGGGCTAGCTTCTTCTCGTAAGTTCTTCCGATACTTCCGAACATCGTTCCACCACGCAACGCGGGGCTCGAGATCCGGCCCGTTCCTCGTCGCGTGAAGCTCGATAGAGACGTCTCACTAGAGGCTTACCGAAGATCAGACAGAGAGCGAGGTGAAGATATGACGCTGGTGAACAACGCGATATACGTCGAGGGTACGAAGCGGGCGGAGCCGGATTCCCTGAAGGAGACGTATGAGATGATCCGGGAAAACCGCGCGGGCGTTGCCTGGATCGGCCTCTACAAGCCGACCGACGAGGAGTTCGCCTCCGTCGCGGAGGAGTTTGGCCTGCATGAGCTCGCCGTCGAGGATGCGATAAAGGCTCACCAGCGTCCGAAGCTGGATCGTTACTGCGACACCCTCTTCGTGGTGCTGCGTCCGGCCCGGTACGTGGACGCCGAGGAGGATGTGAGGTTTAGCGAGGTCCACGTCTTCGTCGGGGAGAACTTCGTAGTAACGGTTCGGCACGGCGAGTCACCGGATATCGACGACGTCAGGCGGCACATGGAAGAGAGGCCGGAGCTCCTCGTACACGGCCCGGAAGCCATACTTTATGCCGTTATGGATCAAGTCGTGGACGGCTACCGTCCGGTCGTCTCAGGACTCGAGAACGACATAGATGAGATCGAAGCCGAAGTCTTCAGCGGCAACCCGAACGTCTCGCGGCGCATCTACGAACTATCGCGCGAGGTCATAGAGTTTCAGCGGGCGACCAAGCCCCTCACCGCCATGCTCGGCGGCCTCACGGCGGGCTTCGAGAAGTACAGCATAGACGAGGAGTTGAGGCGTTACCTCAGGGATGTACAGGACCACGCCCTGTAGGTCGTGGAGCAGGTCGAGGGGTTTCGGCAAATCCTCCAGAACATCCTCAGCGTCAACCTCACGCTCGTGAGCCTCCAGCAGAACGAAGAAGTAAAGAGCCTCACCGAAGTCTCCATCCAGCAGAACGATGAGGTAAAGAAGATCAGCGCCTGGGCCGCCATCCTCTTCGCCCCGACCGCAATAGCGGGCGTCTACGGTATGAACTTCGACGACATGCCGGAGCTTCACTGGACTTTCGGCTACCCGTTCGCCCTGGCCCTGATGGTCCTCGTCTGCTTTGTTTTATTCTTGGTCTTCAGGAACCGGGGCTGGCTGTAATGGGTCAGCCTCTTCGGGGTTTCCGGCCAGTCTACAAAGATGAGTCAAGGTCTGAACCAGTCAACGGTCTTCTGCATACCCTCGTCCGTACCGACCTTCGGCTCCCAGCCGAGGCTCTCCTTTGCCCGAGCTATGTCGGGGCAACGCTGCTTCGGGTCGTCGGCGGGGAGCGGCAGTTCCGTAGTCTCGCTCCTGCTGCCGGAGATGGCGAGTATTAGCTCCGCAACTTCTCTTACCGAGTATTCGACCGGGTTTCCGATGTTTATCGGACGGGTCTCCTCTGACTGCATGAGCCGGAAGACACCTTCTACAAGGTCGTCTACGTACTGAATGCTCCTGGTCTGCGTGCCGTCGCCGTAGATGGTTAGCGGCCTCCCGCCGAGTGCCTGTCCGACGAAGTTCGGAACCATCCTGCCATCGTCCGGCCTCATGCGCGGGCCATAAGTATTGAAGATGCGCGCCATCCTCGTATCTACCCGGTGGTGGCGGTGGTAGGCCATCGTTATGGATTCGGCGTAACGCTTCGCCTCATCGTAGACGCCCCGAATGCCGATCTGGTTGACGTTCCCCCAGTAGTCTTCGCGCTGAGGGTGGACGAGCGGGTCTCCGTAGACCTCACTCGTCGAGGCCAGCAGAAACCTCGCGCCCTTCGCGAGCGCGAGACCCAAGGCATTGTAGGTTCCTATCGCCCCGACCTTGAGGATCGGTATGGGGATACGCTCGAAGTCCGCCGGGCTCGCCGGAGAAGCTAGATGGAAGACCTCGTCCAGAGCCCCCGATATGTGAATGTACGTCGTTACGTCGTGATCCAGGTACTCGAAGTTCGGCTCGCTTCTCAGGTGGGCGATGTTGCTCAGGGAGCCGGTCCTGAGGTTGTCCATGCAGATAACCCGGTATCCTTCGGCGACGAGCCGCTCGCAGAGGTGGCTGCCGATGAAACCCGCCCCACCCGTTACGAGCGCGCGCTTCCCGCTCGCCGACGCACTCGCTAGCGCGCTCGCTGGTGCACTCGACGACTCAGCCACGCCCGAATCCCCGGTAGAGGAGGCCGCGTTCTTCAATCATCGCCGGGTCCAGTACGTTGCGCCCGTCTATGATGAGCTTCGGGGCTTCCATCACCCCGGCGGCGCGTTTGGGGTCGAGGTTTCGGACTTCGTCCCACTCGGTAACGACTATCGCGGCATGCGCCCCGGTTATCGCCTCGTAGGGATCCGGGAGTACCTTCATCTGCGGGAACATCCTGGCAGCATCCTCCCCGGCGACCGGGTCATAGCCGACTACCCTGGCCCCGAGCGAGTCCAGGGCGTGGGCGATCTTGAGGCTCGGAGCCTCCCGCAGGTCGTCCGTGTTCGGCTTGAAGGCCAGGCCGAGCAGGGCCACGCGCTTGCCCTTGAGGGTGTGGAGCTCACGCTGGAGCTTCGTTATCACCTGCTTGAGCTGCCGGTCGTTGACGCTAACGACGGCGTCGAGGATCGTTGACTCGTAGTCGTACTCGCGGGCTATCGAGCGCAGGGCCGAGACGTCCTTCGGGAAACACGAGCCGCCCCAGCCTATTCCGGCGTTCAGGAAGCGCGGGCCTATACGGTCGTCGAGGCCGATCCCCGACGCAACGTTCGTGATATCCGCCCCGACGAGGTCGCAGATCGCAGCCACCTCGTTGATGAAGCTGATCTTGGTCGCAAGAAAGGCGTTGGCTGCGTACTTGATCATCTCCGCGCTCGCGAGATCGGTCGTTACGAACGGGACGCTCGTCTTCGGCCTCGGGTCGAACCTGGTCGGGAAGCTCTGCTCGATGAGCGGCCTGTAGAGGTCCCGCATCATCTCTAAGGCTTCCCTCGACTCCGTACCTATTACTATCCGGTCCGGGAAGAGCGAGTCGTAGACCGCGCTACCCTCCCGCAGAAACTCCGGGTTGGAGACGACGTCATACGAGATATCCGCGTCTCCCGCGCCCTCGCGAACGAGTATCGAGACATAGTTGCCGCTCCCAACCGGCACGGTGCTCTTGTTGACGATCATGAGCGGCCTCGGGCGCCTGTTCTCGGCGAGGGCGGCACCCGTGCTGCGAGCGACGCTGGCAACGTGTGAGAGGTCCGCCGCACCGTCATCCCCCGGCGGCGTGCTTACGGCGATGAAAAGTACTTCCACCTGCTCGACCACCGAAGGGAGATCGGTCGTGAAAGATATGTTGCCGCGCTCCAGGGCGCCGACGACCATCTGCTCGAGCTCTGGCTCGTGTATAGGCATCACCCCCCAGGAGAGGTTTTCTATCTTCTCCTCGTCTATGTCCACACACGAAACGCGGTGTCCGAGGTGAGCGAGACAGGCCCCCGTTACAAGCCCCACGTAACCGGTCCCGACTATCCCTACCTCGAAGTTCTCCAATGCTTGTTCACACCCTTTTCTATCTCGATGTACTTTGTATGTATAAGTCAATCATAACCGGTGCTCACACCCGTGTGTCCCGGTCTAGTACGCACCTTTACCCTGAATGATGGCCCGGAAAGTCTTTATTAGGATGCCGAAGTCCAAAGAGAGCGACCAGTTCTCGATGTAGTGGAGATCGAGCTTCATCATCTCTTCGAACGGCAGATCGCTGCGGCCGCTGACCTGCCACAAACCCGTAATCCCCGGTACCGTAGACAACCGCCGCTTTTCGTGGTCGTTCATCATCTCAAAGTCCCTTATGGGCAACGGCCTCGGCCCGACGAGGCTCATGTCCCCCTTGAGGACGTTCATGAGCTGCGGCAGCTCGTCCAGGCTCCACCGCCTCAAAAACCGCCCCGCGGGCGTTACCCTAGGGTCGCGCTTCATCTTGAAGAACGCCCCTTCGGCCTCGTTGTGCTCCTCGAACTCCGCCTGTAGCTCGCTTGCGTTCGTGTACATCGAACGAAATTTGTAACAGACGAATGTCGTTTGATCCGTCCCGGCCCGCATCTGCTGAAAGAGCGCCTCCCCGGACGACTCCAGCCGAACGAGAGCCGTTATTCCGAGTAAAACCGGAGAGAGCATCAGAAGCAGGCTCGATGAAACCAGCACGTCGAGTGTCCGTTTCATTGTCCACTGCACGCTGTTCAGGCGCGGGTAGCGCACCTCTAGGAGGTGCGTACCGACGTCGTCGCTGGAGACGGAGAGCGTATCGTTCACTACGTTCGCTGGCGTAGACGGCGGCACCATCATCACTCGCACCTTCCTGAGCCGCATCGAGCGCAGGAGCTCTACGAACTGCGGGTCTTCGAGGCCGGAGCCACCACCCGTCAGGATGACGTTCCTCGCCTTCGTTGCATCGAGCATCCGCCTCAGCCGGGCGAGCGGCCTCCCGTTCTCGTGCTCGAGGTCCACTCCGCCGACGCAGGCGTAGGCTCCACCGCCCTCGAGCATTCGTTCGACATGTTCCCGCTCCCGTTCGGGACCGACGACGAGCGTCGGGATGCGCCCTAGTCCTCGCAGGTGGACGAACCCTCCGCTTCGACCGTAAGCGAAGCGAACCCCGAAGCAGCAGGCGATGAGCGAGATACCCCCAGTAGCGACCGCACCCGCGATGAGATCGCCGCTCTCGGGGTAGGGTATCGCCTCCACCCCGAGAAGCCCGACGCACCAGAGAAGCGCCACCGTCAGGTTTCCGACCTCTCGCCGCTGCGAGGGATTCCAGCTACAGAGCTTGTAAATCAGAAGCACCACGAACCAGATGGCGGTGAGTAGCAGAGCGAGGAAGATCCCACCCTGCACGGTCGAGCCGCCGTCCACGATCAGGGCCGCCAGCGAGAGGCCCCCCATGAGCGCGAAGACATCTGCGGTCATGATCCCACCCCGACCTGAGAGCCGCGAGACCGCAGACCTGAAGAACGGCCGTCCAGGGCGACCTCTGTCGTATCTGGTCTCTCTCACCGCACCAGCCGCTGTTCTGGGATCATCCACAAGAAATAGTCCTCGGTATCTCGCCCGCCTCGACGCCCCGGCCTCGAAACCCGGAAACTGCCTTCCGAGCAGGTAGCGACGCTACGGCCTCCTCGCTTCGGTTTTCAGCCGGAACAACCATTCAAGCCCCCGGTCCTGGATCCACTTTGGTGCCTGGCTCGGGTTTACGGCGTGAAAGTCGAAGGCCGCCCGACCGCCATCATCGGCCCCGAGAGCAACTTCCGGTACTCGTACGCCTGGGCCTTCTGTCGAGGATGCCCGAGGCCAATCAGGGTTATACCAGCACCCGCTGCCTTTATCCTTCACACGACCGCGACCTGAACTTCGACGGCTCCGCGCCGCTGATCTCGATCTGCAAGAAGCCCCCGAGCGGCTTTCCCGGTTTCTCGAAGACTTCCCCGGCACCTCCCCTCGATGCTCGCATATAGATACACCCTGACGCCCCGATGCGCGGCCCAGCGGCACGTTTCAGGGTTTTCGGTTCGTGTACCAGTAAGAGATAAGAATATCTGGTCGGAGTTGGTGGTGGGCCTGCCTGGACTCGAACCAGGGACCTCTTCCTTATCAGAGAAGCGCTCTAACCACCTGAGCTACAGGCCCAACGAGCGATTAATTTACAC
>JBPCNU010000071.1:0-16949 GCA_051000975.1 Rubrobacter sp. | reverse complement strand
ACTACCGGAGTGCCGAGATAGTTAGGAAGTGGTCGAGGCTCGCGACCTCCTTCGCGGGCGTTATGGTGTCGCGCTCCATGAGCAGCGTTACGCCCGTCCCGAGCAGGAGCCTCTCCGTCACCAGCGCCATCGCGGTGAGCGTGATGAACGGGTCGAGGGTCCGGTAGTACTTGAGCGGGAGGTCGCCGCCGCCGGGATACGGCGTCCGGCGGTTCGCGGGGATGTGGGTGTGTTCGGCGAGGAGGACCGAGTCGAAGCCGCGCTCCTCGATGGCCCTCGCGAGCGGCACGGGCGCTATCCCTTCGTCCGTGACGAACGTGGAGATGCCGACCTTCATGCTAGTCCGCCTGCTGGGTCGGTCGGATGAGGATCTCGTTCACCGCGACGTGCCTCGGGCGGGTGGCAATGTACGTAACGGCGTCGGCGATGTCCTCGGCTTGGAGCATTTCGAGGTTGGCGAAACGTTTCATGGTCTGTTCTTTGATCTCATCGCGCAAGTGGCTCTGAAGCTCGGTGTCGACGGCCCCCGGCTCGACGAGCGAGACTCGCACGTGCCTCTCGGAGACCTCTTGGCGCAAGGACTCGCTGAAGGCCCCGACCCCGAACTTCGTCAGATTGTAGACCCCGGAGCCGCTGCGAGCCCGCCGCCCCGCGACCGACGAGGTGTTTATCAGGTCCGCGACGTTTCGCGGTCCGTCCCCGGCGGCCTTCAGCAGGTGCGGCAGCGCGGCGTGAGCGACGTACAGAAGACCCCTCAGGTTGATGTCCACCATCCGGTCCCACTCCTCGGTCGGCGCGTCTTCTATCGGTCCGAGGAGCATCACCCCCGCGTTGTTGAAGACCGTGTCGAGGCGACCCAGCTCGGAGACGGTCTTCTCTACCGCGTCTATCGCCTGCTGCTGCTCCGTTACATCGGCCTCGACGGAGAGGGCCTTGCCACCCGCGCCTTCTATCTCCGATACGAGCGAGTCGAGGCGATCCTTGCGCCTCGCGACGACGGCGACCGCCGCGCCCTGCTCCGCGAGCGATTTCGTCGCCGCCGCTCCGATACCGCTCGATGCGCCTGTTACCAGAGCTACCGTTCCATCCAGTCTGTCTGCCATGAGAATCCTTCCGGTTTACCATTTACCAACAGACACTAGTTTCCCGCTATCCGGCGGGTTTAACCGGGTTTCTTTCCAGCTTCCAGGAAGGGAAGGCTCGCGAGGCTCCGCATTATCCACTCGAACGGCCCCTGCGAGAAACGCCGGAGCCAGAGGTTCGAGAAGAGTATGAGTGCGGCCCAGATGCCGACCATCACCCCGAGCGTCCCGGCGGCACCGAACGCTCCGGCAAGCCCGAATCCCCACCCGTAGAAGATCACCGACGCAAGAACGTTCTGCAAGATGTAGCAACTGAGCGCCGTGCGCCCGATGTCGGCGGCGCGGCTCCAGAGCCAGCCGAGTATCCCGCGCTCCACGAGCAGGGCGAACAGACCGATGTATCCAAGAGCCAGAACCGGCGCGAAGAGGTAGCGAACCGGGATGTCAGCGAGGCCTCCGGGGATGAAGACGAGCAGGTTCAGCGGGATGCCGACGGCGAGGCCGAGACAAAGCATCTTCCGGCGGATGGCGCGTCCGTTCTCGTCTGCGGCAAACGCTCCGGATCTCATCAGGCGCACGCCGAGGAGGTAGAGAAACATGTTCATCGGGATGATGAGGACGGGTTCTATGCGGTAGGTGGCGAGGTTATCGAGCCTGAACCGGATCTGATCGAGGTAGCTCCCAGACGTGTAGACCCTTGCGGCCTCCGCGTCGAAGAGGCTAAACGAGGAATCCGGCCCGGCGAGCGTGAGCCAGATAATGGCGACGGAGGCCAGCCCGAATAACGCGACATGAACCGTGCCCGCAACCCACATCGCCCGCCGAATGAACCGGTCGCCCCGCCCGACGATGAACGCGACGACCACGGCGGAGACGGCGTAACCCATCAGGATGTCGAACTCAAAGACAAGGGTGTAGTGGAGCAGACCCTCGGAGAAGAGCAGCGCCGACCGCCAGACGTAGCGGGCCGGCCACTTTGTCCCACGCCGCCGGGCGGACTGATACTGCAACTCCAGCCCGACCCCGAAGAGAATGGTCAGGAGCCCGAGGAACTTCCCGTTCGTCACGAAGAGCGTCACCGTCGGCAGGAAGTCATCGAGCGATCCCCACCAGCGCAACTCCGTGTTGAAGAGCGGGTTCTCCTCGCTCGCGACGTAGGAGAAGAGCCAGATGTTCGAGCCGAGCGTTCCGAGAATCGCCACGCCTCGCAACACATCGAGGAGTGGGATGCGCTTTGCATCTTTGTTCTGATTCATTAGAACAGTCGTGTCTCGCGGCTGAAGGCTCCGACCACGACGGCGGCGACCATGATCCCTCCGGCGGCGAGGAAGACGGCTTCTATTCCGACGGCCAGTAGGAAACCGGCGAAGGCGTAAGAGGCTGGTTCGAGGGCGATGGCGAAGAACATGATGAGGGACATGACGCGGCCCGTGTAAGCGTCGTTGGTTCTTTCCTGGATCCAGGTAACCATCACCACGCCGAGATACCCGGCGAGTATTCCCCAGACGACCGCGATCGCGACGGCCGTAAGTATCCCGGTCGAGAACCCGAACACGCCGAGCACGACCCCAAACAGGGCGAGCGAGACAAGCATCTTCACGCCGCGCTTGCCATTTCTCGCCCAGGTGAACGACGAAACACCGAGTCCGATGATCGAGCCTGCCCCGAAGGCCGAGAGGATCGCCCCGAGCGCGCCCGCGCCGCCGAGCCGGGCTTCAGCGAGGGCGGCTCCGCCGACTATGATCGGCCCGACGATAGCCAGGCTGAACGCCCCGAAGAGCGCGACCATTACCCGCGTAACCGGATCTCGCCAGACGTACCTCAGTCCCTCTACTATGCCGCCCGTCGAGGGGTTTTCGTCGGTTTTATCCCGCTCTGCGACGCCGATGAATTCCTTCTGCGGCAGCCGGGCGGCCCCGAGGATGACGATCGCCGCCACCGCGAACATCGCGGTGAAAGCCCCGAACGTCGCCCCGAGTCCGACGATGGCGACGGCTGCTGCTGCGAGCGCGGGACCGACGAGGCCGCCGACTTGCTTCGCGCCCTGAACCAGCGCGTTCGCCGGGCCGAGGTTCTCGCGGCGAGCGATTTTCGGGATGACGGCGAGCGAGGCCGGGTAGTAGAGAGCGTCCAGCACCCCGAGCATCCCCGCAAGCACGTAGAGGTGCCAGAGCAGGATGGAATCCGTCAGGATGAGCAGCGCGAACGCCCCGGTCAAGAGCGCCCGCCCGATGTTCGAGAAGACGAGCAGCGTCGCGGGCGGGATGCGGTCGGCGAGCCAACCCCCGAAGAACATCAGGGCCGCGCCCGGAATCGAGGCGACGGCCAGAACCGAACCGAGCGCAAGCCCCGGCCCGGCGACCTGCAAGACGAGCAAAGTCAGGGCGATGAAGAACATCTGATCCGCGAGCATCGCCAGCGACTCCCCGGCGAAAACCCGCCCGAACGCCCTCCCTGAAAGCGGCTTCAATATCTCCGTTTTTCGGAGTTTTGCGAACATCACACACGCTCCACGCTAAGAGCCAAAACGGACGGATTCCCGGACGGGTTCCAGAACGAAACCGTCCTCCACTACGACTATTTCTCTACGCGCCCTCGGCGAACCGCAGGGCGAGGACCCCGCTGATGACGAGCAGAATCCCGCCGATACGAAGGAGGTTCGTCGGTTCGTCGAGGAAGAGCATGCCGACCGTGACGGCCCCGGCGGCTCCTATTCCCGTCCAGACCGCGTACGCCGTCCCGACGGGGAGCGTCTGCATCGCGATAGACAGCAGGTAGAAGCTGATCCCCCCACTCCCCACCATAAGCAAGCTCGGCCAGAGCTTGGTAAACCCCTCCGAGAAGTTGAGCCCCATTACCATCCCGACCTCGAAAAGTCCCGCTATTACTATGATCAACCATGCCATCTCTACTACCTCCAAATACGAAGAATTCATTTTCTTTCAACTTCAACCGGACTCCAGGCCTCTCCGGTGGGCCGCAGATGAGGTTTACCCCTCCTCCATGAACCCGGTGAGCATTTTTCGCATCAGGCCTACCATCTCGTCCTTTGCCGCCTCCGGGTCGCCTGACTCCAGCACGTAGGTCGCGGCTTCGAGCGACGCCCCGTACATGAGGTGAGCGAGTGGTGTGATCGGCTGCGGAGCGAGTATCCCGGCCTCCACGAGCATCCGAAGCCCTTCCTCGGTCTGAGACAGCCCGTAGCGGGCGTCTATCTCGTACCATTCGTCCCAGCCCAGCACGGAGGCTCCGTCCTGCATGAGGATTCGCTTCACATCCGGCCTGAGACACACCTCGAAGTACGCCGTGTAGCTCGCGAAGTACGCCTCCAGCAAGTCGCCCGCCTCTTTGTAGGACTTGCTCGCGGCTGAGATGATCTCCCGCGCTATCTCGTCCTGTATCGCGATGACGACCGCCCGGAACAAACCGAGTTTCCCGCCCGCAAAGTGATGGTAGAGTGCCCCCCGCGTTACCCCGGCCTCCGAGACGATCTCCTCCTGAGACGCCCCGGCGTAGCCCCGCTCCGCAAAGAGCCGCCAAGCCGCCGAGAGCAATGCCCCCCGCGTCGCCTCCCGCCGCTCTTCCTGTGTCCGCCTCTCCGTCATGCCGCTCGTCTCTCTCTGTCTTAAATACATACTGTATGTATATCAATAGATCAGGTACGTTTGTCAAGGGTGCTGTAACATCGCGTCCATCGCCGGGTCTGGTGGGGCGGGACATTTTCGGGAGGTTTTCGTGGACGTGATTTCTATACAGTCGTCGGTGGCGTATGGTCATGTGGGGAACAGCGCGGCGGTCTTCCCGATGCAGCGGCTGGGTTTCGAGGTGTGGCCGGTGAACACGGTACATTTCTCGAACCACACGGGGTACGGTGAGTGGCGGGGTCCGGTTCTGGCAGCGGCGGACGTCGGGGAAGTCTTGCTCGGGGTGGAGGAGCGGGGCGCGCTCGGTCGCTGCGACGCGGTTCTGTCGGGGTATATGGGGGATGCTTCGCTGGGTGGGATCATCGTAGAAACGGCGAAGAAGGTACGCTCCGGGAACCCGGCGGCCCTCTACTGCTGCGACCCGGTGATGGGCGACGTGGGGCGCGGGTTCTTCGTGAGGCCGGGGATACCGGAGTTCATGCGGGACGTGGCCGTACCGCAGGCCGACATCATCACCCCAAACCAGTTCGAGCTCGAATACCTGACGAGGGTAGAGATAGGGACGCTGGACGATGGGCTGCGGGCTGCGGACGCGGCGCGGGAGCTGGGGCCGGGCCTCGTTCTGGTTACGAGCCTTGCGAGGATGGACGCGCCGGAGGGGACGATAGAGATGCTCGCGGTCTCGGGGGAGGGGGCGTGGCTCGTCGGGACGCCGGAGCTCGCGCTCTCGGTCAACGGCGCGGGAGACGCGACGGCGGCGTTGTTCCTGGCGCACACCCTGCTGAGCGAGAGCCCGGCTGAGGCGTTGTCGAAGACGGCCTCGACCATATTCGCGGTCCTAGAACGCACGAGCCGGGCCGGGTCGCGAGAGATACTGCTCGTCGCGTCGCAGGACGATATCGCCGGACCGGACGAACGGTTCGCGGTCGAGAAGGTCAGGTAGCGGTGGCGAAGCGTGGTTACGACCGGGACACCATCCGGGGCGGAGCGAGCGACTGGGATGTGTCGAGGCCCTTTTCGAGTTATCTGAGGCAGCTCGGGAGCCTCATCGCGCACCCGGTCCGGTTCTACGAGGTTCTGCCGAAGGTACAGGATCCGCGTGCGCCGGGACTGTTTCTAGCGTTCTCGGGCATATTTACAGCGATAGTGTGGTTCTTCTTCTGGGGCTGGCTTGCGGCTTTGCTCGGGCTTCTGCTGGCGATTCCGGCGTCGCTGGTCTTCGCTGGCGTTTGCTACGTCGGAGCGTTCGGCGGACGGTACGAATACCTCATTACGTGGCGGGCGATGAGCTATCCGTTCGGTTTCGCGCTGCCGTTTCTGGCCGTTCCGGCGCTGAGATGGTTCGTCCTCGTCGTGTTCCTCTTCTTGATCGCCGGGGTGGGGCTGCGGACGGTTCAGGAGGTGCCGGTGGTTCGGGCGTTTCTGGCTTCGTTCGTCGCCTCGGCCATCGTCGGGGCGGGGTTGTTCTTCTTCGGGTAGGGGAGTGAGGATGGTGGATGACGATTCCCCTGCCCCTCACCGAATACGTTAGCATCGTGGGAAACGATCCGAGGGAGGAAGCATGTTCGAGGGGAAGGTCGTGCTGGTAACGGGGGCTGCGTCCGGGATCGGGCGCGAGTCGGCGCTCGCTTTCGCCCGCGAGGGTGCGAGGGTGGTCGTCTCGGACGTATCGGAGGAAGGCGGCATAACGGTTGCGGGTGAGATCTCATCCTCCGGCGGTGAGGCGACCTTTATCCGGGCCAACGTGTCGAAGGCGGAAGAGGTCGAGTCGCTCATCCGGCAGACGGTCGCGGCGTATGGCGGCCTCGACGTAGCGCACAACAACGCCGGTATAGGCGGCGTCTACGCAAAGACCGAGGACTACCAGGAAGACGAGTTCGATAGGGTGATAGCCGTCAACCTCAAGAGCGTGTGGCTCTGCATGAAGTACGAAATTCCGGCGATGCTGGGGCGCGGTGGCGGGACGATAGTCAATACGGCCTCCGCTGCGGGTCTCGTCGGGCTGGCGTACAACAGTGCCTACACGGCGAGCAAACACGGCGTCGTCGGCCTGACCAAAGCAGCCTCCCAGGAATATGCGAGGAAGAACATCCGCATAAACGCCGTCTGCCCCGGCTTCGTTGAGACGCCGCTGGTGGACGAAGCCCTCAAGGACTTCGCCTCGAAGGAAGCCCTCGTCCGGGCGCATCCCATCGGCAGGCTCGGATACGCGCACGAAGTCACGGGGGCCGTGCTGTGGCTCGCCTCGGAGTCGGCGAGCTTCGTAACCGGCGCGACCATCTCGGTAGACGGCGGCCTCACGTCGCGGTAGGTCGGGCCACCCGGATTGTCAGGCCTTTTCGTCAGGCTTCCTCGATGACTTCAGACAGGTCTTCCACTCCCCCGACGAACTCGAGGACCACGTGGTCGGTCTCGACGAAGCCGAGCGAGCGGTAGAACTGGCGGGCGGCGACGTTCGTCGGGGTAGTTACGAGTTCGATGAGCAGGGCTCCGGCGTCGGCGGCGAGGTCGGAGACGGCGGCGAGCAGCGCCCGGCCGACCCCGCCCCGGCGGTGTTTCGGAGAGACGGCGAGCATCGGTATCTCAGCGACCGAATCACCGTGCGCGAGGTCGGCTTTGATCCAGTACGAAACCACCCCGACGACCTCTCCCCCGACGACCGCGACCAGCACCCCGGAGTTCTGCCCTTCGAGGAGTTCCCCCAGTCGCGCCCGAATGTTTTCTTCGGGCGACGGCTCGTCCCCGACCACGGCGGCGAGTTCCCCGGAAAGGGTGTGGACGGCCTCGGCGTCCGAGATTCTCGCAACCCGGACATTCACCCGATTCAGTGCTTCGCTACCGTCTTTTTCCATAGCGAATAATGTAGCGCAAACGGGGGATATGTGAAAAACTACGGTGCGATGCGACACCGGGCGGGGAGGTTCTTGGATGCAGGTTCTCTGGGGGATCGGAGGCATGGTATTCGTGCTGTTGCTCGCGGTCGCTCTCTCGTTCGACCGGCGGGCTATAAACCCCCGGACCGTCTTCGGTGCGCTCGCCCTTCAGGTCACCTTCGCCTTTATCGTCCTTTATTCGGAGGTCGGCCAGAGCGTCCTCGGAGCCGTCTCGCAGGGTGTTCAGGCGGTCATCAACTCGTCCGGTGAGGGGATCGCCTTCCTCTTCGGGCCGGTTCTGCCGGAGGAGGGTTCGGTCTTCGCCTTCCAGGTCTTACCCGTCATCATCTTCTTCGCCTCGCTCACGGCGGTGCTGTATCACTGGAACATCTTGCAGGTCGTCGTGCGGTTCGTCGGGGGCGGGCTGCGGCGGTTGCTCGGGACGAGCCGGGCCGAGTCCATGAACGCCACGGCAAACATCTTCGTCGGGCAGACGGAAGCGCCGCTCGTGATCCGGCCGTACATCTCGCAGATGACCCGCTCGGAGTTCTTCGCGGTCATGGTCGGCGGGCTGTCTACGGCGGCGGGCTCGGTGCTGGTCGGATATTCGCTGCTCGGGGCGAGCCTCGAATACCTCATCGCGGCGAGCTTCATGGCCGCGCCGGGCGCGCTGCTCATGGCGAAGATCGTTATGCCCGAAACCGAGACCCCCCGCGATGAAGAACCCGACGAGGCGAACGACAGCGACGATCCCGGCGGTCCCGATGGCGGCTCCGGCGACGACGGCGGTAGCGGCGGCTCGCCCCGGCACCAGAACGTCATAGACGCGGCGGCTTCGGGGGCGGCGGACGGGCTCAGGCTCGCGCTCAACGTCGGGGCGATGCTCATAGCTTTTATCTCCCTGATCTCGCTCCTCAACCTCATCCTCGGCGCGCTTGGCGGCCTCTTCGGCTTCGAGGGTCTGACCTTTCAGCTACTTCTCGGCTACGTCTTCGCCCCGGTAATGTTCGCCATCGGCGTCCCCTGGTCGGAGGCGATAGACGCTGGGAGCTTCCTCGGGCAGAAGCTCGTCCTCAACGAATTCGTGGCCTTCGCGGACTTCGGGCCGCAGGCCGGGAACTTCTCCGAGAAGACGCAGGCCATCGTAACCTTCGCCCTGACCGGCTTCGCCAACTTCGGCTCACTCGCCATCCTGCTTGGCGGCCTCGGCGGCATCGCCCCCGAGAGGCGGCCCGAGATCGCCCGCTTCGGCGTCCGTGCCGTCCTCGCCGGAACCCTTGCAAACCTGATGAGCGCGACGATAGCGGGTATGCTCATCTTCTGAACCTGAGTCGTGAGACCGGATTACGAGACCAGAAAGAGACGAGATGCCCCGCAGACGAGCGGTAGTTGTGGTCCTCGATGGTCTCGGCGCGGGCGACGCCCCCGATACGGCGGCCTTCGGCGACGAGGGCGCGAACACTTTATCCAACACCGCCGAAGCGGTCGGTGGTGTGGACGCGCCGAATCTACAGAGGCTCGGCCTCGGCAATACGACCCGAATAGAGGGCGTCCCGCCGAACAACTCACCGGAGGGGGCGTGGGGCATCGCGGTCGAGAAGTCGGCGTCCAAGGCGACGCTCGCCGGCCACTGGGAGATGATGGGCCTCATCGTAGAGGACGCGCTCCCGACCTACCCGGACGGCTTCCCGGACAGCATCATCGCCCGTTTCTCAGAGGAGACCGGTCGCAGCGCCTTCGGCAACAAGCCGGCTTCGGGGACCGAGATCCTCGAAGAGCTGGGCGAGGAGCAGAGAAGCTCCGGGGACTGGATCGTCTACACCTCCGCCGATTCGGTCTTCCAGATCGCCGCAAACACCGAGGTTATCCCACTGGAAGAGCTTTATTCGGCGTGTGAGAAGGCGCATCACATGCTCATCGGAGAGGGTGATATAAAGGTCGAAAGGGTCATCGCGAGGCCGTACCACGGCTCACCCGGAGCCTACGAGCGCGAACACGAACACCGCCACGACTACGGCATCGAGCCATTCTCAGAGACCTATCTGGATAGAATAAAAGCCGCCGGACACGAGGCTGTCGCCGTGGGGAAGATCCGGGACATCTTCGACGGTAAGGGGCTCACCCGCCACCTCCCGGCCCCGCCCGACGACTCGGCGAAGGTGGATGCCATCCTGGAAGTCCTGCCCGAGATAACGTCCGGCTTCGTCTTCGCCAACCTCGTTGACTTCGACGCGAAGTTCGGTCATCGCCGTGACCCGGCGGGCATGGCGAAGAACATCGAATCCTTCGACCGGAGGCTGCCGGAGGTACTAGCCGCGCTCGGTGAGGAAGATTTGCTCATAATCACCGCAGACCACGGCAACGACCCGACGTTTCGCGGCACGGATCACACCCGCGAGCTGGTCCCGCTGCTCGCCCTCGGAGGCGGCGTAACGGGGGAACTCGGCGTGCGGGACGGTTTCTCGGACATCGGAGCGAGCGTTGCGGCGTGGCTCGGCGTCGAGCAGGGTGACCTCCCCGGCAGGAGCTTCATCTAGCCTCGCGGATCAAAACCGGGTTTTCCTCCAGCGCCCCCGGGGAAGGAATGAAGGAAGGACTGAGTAAAAAGGAGAGACCATATGGCGAACGACGGCCAGCAAGACAAGAAGGAAGGCCTGCTGGACAAGGCAAAGGGCAAGATCAAGGAAGCGGTCGGCGACGCGAAGAACGACGACCAGAAGAAAGCCGAAGGACAGGTCCAGAAGGAGAAAGGCGACGTCAAGGAGCGCACCGGAGAGATCAAGCGCGACCGCGAGAACCACTAGGAAACGCTTGCGGGGCGAGCTTTCGCAGGTAGCAGTTCGACCGTCGTTCGGGGTTCGCCCCGGCGGCGGTTTTCTCTTGCTCCCGTTGACCTCCGACTAGAATATTCGGGACGTAAAACAGGGGCTGGGATCGGAGACGGACATGGCGGAATCAGGCGGAATCAACGCGGTTCTCGATGCGATCGAGGTCAAGAAGTTCGGCGGTGAATTGTCCTCCGAACGAATAACCTCTGTCATTTCCGGTTACACGAACGGTGAAGTCCCCGACTACCAGATGGCCGCGCTCCTCATGGCGATCTTCATAAAAGGCATGTTCCGCGAGGAGACCGTCGCCCTGACGCGCACGATGGCCGATTCCGGCGAGCGTTACTCCTTCCCCGAATGCGTGGACAAGCACTCCACGGGCGGGGTCGGGGACAAGGTGAGCCTCACCGCCCTGCCCATCGTGGCGTCCTGCGGCGCACCCGTCGCCAAGCTCTCCGGTCGCGGCCTCGGCATCACCGGCGGCACGATAGACAAACTCGAGGCGATCCCCGGCTTCTCTTTCGACCTCTCCGAACAACGCTTCAGGGAGCAGGTCGAGACGGTGGGCCTGGCCATCACCGAGGCCGGAGACCTCGCCCCGGCGGACAAGGCAATCTACGCCCTGCGCGACACGACCGGGACGGTCGACTCCCTCCCGCTCATCGGCTCTTCCATCGTCTCGAAGAAGGTGGCGACGGGCGCGGGACACCTGCTCTACGACGTGAAGTGCGGCTCCGGGGCGTTCATGAAGACCCTGGAGCAGGCCAGCGAACTCGCCGGGGTCCTCGTCGAGCTCAGCGAAGCCCTCGGCGTAAGAGCCTCGGCCCTCATAACCGACATGCAGAACCCGCTCGGAGGTGCGATCGGCAACGCGCTCGAAATCCGCGAGTCGGTCGCGCTGCTGAGGGGCGACCCCGTCCCCGAAGACCTGAGGACGATGGCCGTCGCCGTCGCCGTCCGACTGCTGGAGCTCAAGGGGACTTCGGAACCCGAGCGAGCCGTCGAGGGCGCGCTCTCCTCCGGGGCTGCCTACGAGAAATTCCGGGAGTTCGTCGCCGCGCAGGGCGGGGATGCGTCTTTCCTGGATCGCCCGACCGTCTCCGGCGAGATAACGGAGGTGAAGGCGGAATCGTCCGGCTACGTCGAGAGCTTCCACGCGCTGGAGGTCGGTCAGGCCGCGCTCGTTCTGGGCGCAGGCCGGGAGAGGAAAGGCGATCCGCTGGATTACGGGGCCGGGGTCGAGGTGCTGGTGCGAGCCGGGGACGAGATAAAGACCGGGCAGACCGTCGCGCGGCTGTACGGGAGTCGAAACGTCGAGCGGGCAGAGCGGCTGGTCGGGCAGGCTCTTCGCACCGGCGACGAGCCCATCGTCGCTCCCCCTGTTATTCTGGACGACCTGTAGATCAGATCCCAGAGGGAGGGCCTTGTGCCGGTACATTTGAGAGCAGAGCCGGGAGATTACGCCGAGAACGTCCTGATGCCGGGCGATCCCAGGCGGGCTGAGTACATCGCCGAGACGTTCTTCGAAGACGCGAAGCTCGTCAACGAGGAGCGCGGGATGCTCGGCTATACCGGGATTTACAAGGGGAAGCCCGTCTCCGTCCAGACAAGCGGGATGGGCTGCCCGAGCGCCTCCATCGTAACGGACGAACTCGTGCAACTCGGCGCGAAGAACCTCCTGCGCGTTGGGACGTGCGGCGGCTACCACCAGGACATGCAGCTTGGCGACCTCGTCGTCGCGACCGCTGCGACGGCTCAGGACGGTACGGTCTCGTCGCTGACGCAGGGGACGCCCTACGCCCCGGCGGCGAACTTTCACCTCGTTCACGCGGCGTTTCACGCGGCGGAGGCAGCGGGTCGCAAGACCTACCTCGGCCCAATAGTAAGCAGCGACCTCTTCTACGACCCGACGGAAGATCCCGGCGCGCTCTGGCGAAACCTCGGGGTTCTGGCGGTCGAGATGGAGGCGGCGGCGATCTTCACCATCGCGGCGATGAAGGGCGTGAGGGCGGGGTGTCTGCTCACCGTCTCCGACACAATAGGCAAGGAAGAGGTAGTGAGGATCTCGGACGACGAACTCAGGCGCGGGGTGGACGGGATGATGGAGCTGGCACTCGACACCCTGGACACCGTAAACTAGCGGAGATCCAGCAAAGACATTCGCGGGCTGGTAAGCGAGGCACATGGGAGGGACCTGACTCTTGACCGTCCTGAACGAATCAGGCATCTCGGACGTCCTGCCGCCGCTGCATGCCGTGAACGGCCTCGCCGACAGGATGGGCGGCGCGCTCGTGATCGTCCTCGGTACTCGCTCGGAGGCGTTCATAGCCCAGAGCATCCCCTCCCCCGCAACCCCCGGCTTCCTCTCTCAGCCCCGCAGCCCCCGCGTCGTCTACATGGTCCTCGACGCGCAGAGGCCGCCGGAACAGGGTTACGTCGCCTCCCGCGTGGTCGAGGCGGCGGCGGGCTTCTGGGGTCTCGATGTCGTCTTCCTCGTCTCCGGCTGGAGCGCGGGAGCGATCGGGGTGGACGCGGGCTTCGAGGCGCGGATAGCGGAG
Source organism: Rubrobacter sp. (assembly GCA_051000975.1). Taxonomy (GTDB): domain Bacteria; phylum Actinomycetota; class Rubrobacteria; order Rubrobacterales; family Rubrobacteraceae; genus Rubrobacter. The sequence goes on along the minus strand of JBPCNU010000071.1, from coordinate 3,964 downwards.
AGGCGGCTCGAAATCCCGGTCGAAGTCATCAACCCGGACGGTGGACGGGAGGCCCCCGGTGTTCTCTCTACCGACCTCGAAGACCGGGCGATGGCGGCGATGGTCGGTCTCTGCCCGAAACAGAGTTCCTCCGAGCTCTTGCTCACCGATGCGGCCGCTCCCGAGTCGAAGACGGGCGAGCGGCGGCGGGGCGGCGGTCTCTTCGGCGGGCTGCTCGACCGGGGCCGGGCAGAGTCGGCGTCCGCGGCGCCCACCGCGCCCGTCGTGCTGGTCGGGGGGTTTGGCTCGCCGTTCTCCGGGGTGGAGCTTTCGACCGCGCTCTCGAAGGCCGGAATCCGGGTCGAGGGGGTGCTGCCAGGGTCGAGGATTCGGGAGTTCCCCGGCATCGGTGAGGGTACGGTGATGGGCTTGCTCGACACGAACCTCGGAGAAGTCCGCCGAGCCACCGAAGAACGCGGAGCGCAAGTCGTGGAGACGCTCACCCCGGTCGGCGTGGACGGGACGGCTCGGTTCTTGCAGGACGTATCATCGGCGGCTGGGGCGACAACGAGCGAGCTCGGCCGGGCGAGGAGCCTGTGGCAGAACCTGCAGCATCTCAGAAACCGGGTGCGGGGGAAGAGGATCTTCTTCTGCGGGGACACGGGCCTCGAGTTGCCGCTCGCGAGGTTCTTGACGGACGCTGGAGCCGTTATCATCGAGATCGGGCTTCCGAGGTTTGACCGGCGCCGGCTCTCCGAGGAGCTTCAGGCTCTGGGGCCGGACGTGGACGTCGTCGAATCCCCGGACTGGCGCGGGCAGATGGACCGGATCGAGAAGACCCGCCCCGACGCGGTGGTCGCGAGCGCGGGGCTGTACGGGCCGCTCGTCGCTCAGGGGCATCTCTGCCGCTCCTCGGCGGACCTGACCCGGCTCGGCGTGCACGGCTACGAAGGGGCGAGGCGGGTGCTTGAGATGTTCGCTCGAACCTTCGAGCGGGCCGAAGAACTCGACTCCTCACTCAACATCTGATGCAAAGAGGCTCGCATTGAGGATTCTGAGGGGGATCTACGAAGGCCCCGGAAGCCACGGCGTCCTGCGCGTCGCGGCGAGCATGGAGAAGGTCCACGCCGTCCTGCGGGCGATGCCCGGCGAGGGCTACTTCACCGCGCTTCAGCAGCGGCTCGAACGCGACGGCCGCCCCTCGCCCGTTACCCTGAGCCCGGTCTGGAAACGCCCCGAGGACACCAACTCCCCCGGCGACCCCGGCAGAGACCTAGCCTCGGTCGTGAGAAAGCACCCGGAGGCCGAGACGGTCGTTCTGACCCGCTCGGAGGCGGCCCTGCTGCTCGGGGAGCCGGTCCCGCAGCTCGCACCGCAGACGAACCCCGTAACGGGCCGCAAGACGAAGCTCGTGATGTGCGACTGGGAATCCACCGACATTTTCGAGACCGAGGCGGCGGAACTCGCCCTCGAAGACCTGGTCCGAATGCATGCCACTCAGAACGAGAAGAGCGAGAAGCCGTCGGTCAACCTCTTCGGACCGCTCATCTTCGGGCCGGGGGCCAGGGCCGAGTACGAGGAGGCCGAGCGTCTGATGGGCCTCCTCGGGGTCGAGGTCAACGCGAAGGTGCCGCTCGACGCGGAGCCGGGTGACCTCGCGAAGCTCACGCGGGCGTGGGTGAACGTCCTGCTCTACCGGGAGGTCGGGGAGTCGGCGACGCTGTACCTGCAGGACGAGTTCCAGATGCCCCGCGTAACGACGCCCATGATCGGCACTTCCGGCACCGGAGCCGCCATGAAGACGGTCGGCAGGCTCTGCAAACTCGACCACGATACCGTCCGGCGGACGCTCTGGGCGGAGCTTTCACGAACGGCGCGGCTGCCCTGGTACGCCCGCCTCGCCCCGCCGGAACTCTTCGAGGGTCGCCGGGCGTTTATCTTCGGGGACTTCACCTACTCTTTAGGGCTGGGGCATACGCTCTCAAGGGAGGTCGGCCTCGATGTGCCGTACTGCGGAACGTACATGTCGCACCTCGGGCGGGACTTCAAGTTCCACGCCGAGACCTTCGCCAAAGAGGCCTTCGTCACAGATGACCCGGAGGAGGTCGCTCGCAGGATAGAGCGACACGCCCCGGACCTCGTCATCGGGACGCACCTGGAGCGCGACGTTGCTGATTCGCTTGATATACCATTCCTGCCGCTCTGTCCGCCCGTCGCAGATCACACCTTCGTAAATCGCCCGGCGCTGGGATACGCCGGGTCGAGCGTGCTGGCCGATGCTCTGGAGGCGTCTCTGAGCCGCCGAGAGGAACGCGCCGAACCGAGGCGAGCGTCCCTCGCCTGGACGGAAGAGGCGATGGAAGAGTTGGAAGAAGTTCCGGCGTTTCTGAGAGGCCGGGCGCGACGGCTCGCCGAGGATCTCGCCAGAGAGGACGGCTCCCGGGAAGTTACAAGGGAGATCTTCCTCGCCTCTCGCCCGTGAGATAAGTAGTGAGAAGGCGAGTAGTGAGAAGAGTGTGAGGCTTCTTCTAAACCTTGGTTCCGAGTCGGTATAATCTTCTGCATATGGGTATCAGGGACTTCATCGAGTATCTGGAGCGACACCGGGCGAGACTCGGACGCGGGGCGAAACTCTCCGACGAGGAGCGAGACCAGACGCTCAAGGAGGCGGAGATGATGGTCGGCATGGCGGATGCCGCGATCCGGGAACTCGAGTCCGTCATCAACAACCGCCGCGTCAACCTTCCGGAAGAACACGCCGTTCGCTTCGCGCAGGACATCTTCAGATACCTCAAGTCCGAGGAGCAGCGGATCAAGGTCGAACTCGGCCCTTGAGACTGCGTTCGTAAGACTGCGTTCCTCGTGCCTCCTTAGCATCTCCGCCTGAAACCAGCATCGGTTTCGTGCGTATCATCACCCGCAAACGATAAAGAAGCCATAGAAGAAACGGCGAAGTCCAATGCCCAGATATCCCGTGTTAGGTTTGGTGAGGTAGAGATGCGATCTGTTACGAATTTCAAAGGTTTCGAGGGGTCCAAGAGGTCTTTAAGGCTCGGTGCGCTTGCGTTGTCGGCGGGTGCGCTGCTGCTGGTGGCGGGGTGTTCGGGTAACGATGCGCCTGCGGAGCGCCCTCCACAGGCGGAGAACGTGGCGAGTGAAGCCCCCGAGGCCGCGCAGAACGTCCCGGAGAACGAACCGGTCGCAAGGGTTGCCTCGCAGGTTGAGCCGAGCGTCGTCCAGGTAAACGTGAGCGGCACGACCCAGACACCGTTCGGAGAAGAGCAGCAGCAGGAAGGACTCGGTAGCGGGGTCATCTACACCTCGGACGGCTACATCATCACGAACAACCACGTCGTCTCCGGGGCGGACGAGGTTACGGTCGCCTTCGCGGACGGCACCACGGAGACGGGTGAGGTCGTCGGGACGGACGTCAGAAGTGACCTCGCCGTTATAGACGTGGATCGAAACGACCTCCCGGCGGCGAGCTTCGCGGACGGCTCGGTTACTGTCGGACAGCTCGCGGTCGCCATCGGCAGCCCGTCGGGGTTCGAGTCGACGGTTACCTCGGGCGTGGTGAGCGGGGTCAACCGGGAACTTTCACCGGAGCTCGTAGGCGGGAATCAGCAGGACCCGTCGCTCGTCGACCTCATCCAGACGGACGCCGCCATCTCACCGGGCAACTCCGGTGGCGCGCTCGTGAGTCGGTCGGGTGAGATCCTCGGCATCAATGTCGCCTACCTGCCACAGACCCAGTCCGGCGCGCTCGTCGAGGGCATAGGGTTCACCCTACCGGCAACGACGGCCACCTCGGTCGCGGACCAGACCATCGAAAACGGCGAGGCCACGACGGCGTACATGGGCCTCTACCCGGTGGACATTACCTCGCATGACGCCGAGCAGTTCGGCCTGAGGGGTGTGGATACCGGCTGGGCCGGGGTCGCGGAGGTCGAGCCGGGTAGCCCGGCGGACGACGCGGGCCTCAGAC
>JBPCNU010000070.1:0-6159 GCA_051000975.1 Rubrobacter sp. | reverse complement strand
CCAACGTCCATGATCGCATCGTCTCACACCGCAATCCATGCTGCCATTATTGAGACTGAGACTTCGAGACGGCAAAAGATGCACGACGCAAACGCCGTCGCCAGACCATAAGCATTCGTTGCAACTGTCTTTTTTCCGAGCGTTTGCAAGAAGCGCTTCCGAATCTCGGGTTTTCAGTACGGGAGCGGCGAGCTCCCGTCAGTCTCTTTAAGACACAGCAAGCCTTCAACGCGCAGACGCTGCTCAGACAGACCTCGCCAATAAGTGGTGACTCTCCGTCATTCTCGATACTGTTGGCGAGTTCTTCACGCAGCGGCGAATCCAGCCATCAGCCGGGCGAACGGCGAGCGTCTGATGGTGGCCCTGGGGCCACCTTACGTTCCCATTTTGGTCGTGGAAGAAATCCTGAATCCATACGCGCCGCAAAGTCCCCGCCGCCGGGATCTCACGCAGCCAGCGGGACGCGCTTCGGACAGGATCTCATCCAAGAGTTCGCGGACGTCGGCACCAATCTTCTCGCCTTCCTGTATCCGGGCCTCCTTGCTTTTGGGCAACTTTTCGTCGTCGAGCCTGCGTAGATAACGCTGTGTCCACTCCTCATGGACGAGCCCGCAGAGCTAATCCGGCGCGACTATGGAGAGGATATCCAGGGTGTGGCGCATGGTTTCCCCGACTAACTCCAGACGGTTCAGGGCACGAACAGCGGCCAGGATGCGGGTGGAGTCGGTGCGCTACCTGTCTCGAGCCTTCACCAACCCCATCTCCCTATACCGGTGAAGTAGATGGTCGCAAAGGAGACTCTTGACCTCGCCCGCCAACAAGCGGCTCCAGAACTTGCACAAGACCGAAGCATCGAAGCCTGAATCCGCCAGCTCTAAAGTGAGCGCACACTTCCAGTCGATCCTGGCTCGCACGGCGTTGGCGGCCTGCCGATCGGAGAGCCCCTCGGCGAACTGCGTGATGGTGACCAAAGCCAGACGCTACGGAGCATAAGCGATTGTCCACACCGAGGGAAACAGATGAGCGAAGCCTCCGTCCTTGAGGATAGCTCCCAACTCACCCCTTATGGGCATGGAGGTTGCGTCCTTCGGGAATGCCGCCTTGGCGACTCGGGCGATTCCTTCGGGGGCCGCCGGATCGACTGAGTGGGGATGCAGGCACATGCTCTGAAACCTCCGGAAGGTGCTTGCTGGACTACGAGCGTGGACATCATCGTGCATCCGCGCCGGAGAATTCGTCAGCCGTATCGAGGGTGACAGAGAGCCATCAAACAATTGCACTTCCGGCTCGACTCGATCTCCCGAAAACCCTATTTCTGCAATTGGATGCCAGCCGCTTCGCGATCCCACGTATCCGGAGTGACTCCTCTCTCCCTGAGGACGTTCTTTCTAACTTTCTCGTTAGCCGTCTTGGGTATTTCTAAAACGTACTCAATGTAGCGCGGAACTGCGAAATATGGCATCCGTTGGGCGCAATACTCATGGAGTTCCGCTGGCTCCAGCTCCGCTCCTTGTTCTAGTATGACGCAAAGCATAACCTCGTCTTCTGCTCCTACGCCCTGTTCGGCTGGGACGGCGATTGCAGCGGCCTCCTGGACAGACGGGTGAGCATCCGCCACACTTTCGATTGAAAACGACGAGATGTTTTCTCCCCGGCGACGGATAACGTCTTTCACACGATCGGCGAAGTAAAGATAGCCTTCTTCGTCCATCTTACCCGCGTCCCCGGCGTGAAACCAGAGATTGCGCCAGGCTTCCACGGTTTTTGCGGGAACGTTGTTATATTCCTTCATCATGATGCCCTCGGTCTTCGGGCGCATCACGATCTCGCCTACGTTACCCGGGGGCAGAGGCTCGTCCGTTTCGGGGTCTACGATCCTCACGTCGCACCACTCCATAGCTCTACCGGCCGAACCCAGACGCAAAGGTTCATTCAAACGGCGATACGTGATGACGCCCACCTCCGTCATGCCGTATCCTTCCACGCACTTCAAAGCGAATCGCCTCTCGAAATCCTCGGCGATATCGCTCGGGGCCGGCAGAGTGATCATCACGCGAAGCGGGTTGTCAGCGTCGTTTTCGCGTTCGGGCTGACCGTAGATGAAGTTGCACATCACACCCAAGGTGTTGGTTATCGTCGCGCCGCATGCTCGCACCTGCTCAAGCCATCGGGAACCACTGAAGCCCGGCCAAAGGCTGATGCGGCCTCCGACGAGCAACGAGGGGAGAACCTGCATAAACTGCGCGTTCGCGTGGAACAACGGATGGACCACATAATTAACGTCGTCGCTCGTCAACTCCGCTGCATCGATGACCCCTTGGGCAAAGACTCCCCCGACCCCGTAAGGGAGAACGACACCTTTCGAAGGACCCGTCGTTCCGGAGGTGTACATGATGGCCGAGGTCTCGTGGTAGTAGGTCTCAACCGGCTCGTCTATGGCCTCCGCGTTTTCGAGCTCGCCCCAAGTGTGCATGCTCCACTTTTCTTCTGTCACTTGTCGAGCCGCAGGGACATCTCCACCAACCACCACGAAGGCCGTCAGGTGTTCTAGTTGGTCGGCAACCTGTACGAACCGCTGAAGGTACTGCTCGTGAACGATGGCCAGACGTGCCTCGCAGTCGTTAACCTCGTGGACGAGCCAGCTTTCCTTGTAGTGAATATTTATGGGAACCTCAACCGCTCCCAACAGGTTAACCCCGAACCACGTCAATACGATTTCCATGCTGTTCGGCAGCATGATCAGTACTCTGTCGCCGGGCTGAATACCCAACTCCTTTATCCCGCCGGCGAGGCGCAGGCAATGCTCGTACAATTCTTTGTAAGAGAACGGCTCTTCGGTCTGCCACTGTAGCGATGGGGAGTCTGGCCGCTCCTTAGCTTGGCGAGACAGCACGCTGCTGATCGTCCAACCCTCCTTCACCTCTCTTGGCAAGACTTCCTTCAACTCCATGCGCGTTCTCCTTTACCTTTTGCCCTCTCAGATGTCACTCTTTTGTACCTCGCTCGCAATCGTCCGGCAAGGCGGGTGCGTTCCCCAGAACCGTTCCGAGTATGCGCTCAGATCTTCCGCGACAGGTCGTACCGACAGCCTAGGAGATCCACCCCGACTTGATTGCCGTCGTATCCGGCGAGCTGGTCGTTTCGGATCGTCCCGCAGCTTTCTGCCGTTCCGAGGTACAGTGCGCCGCTGGTTTCGATGAAAGTCGCAAGCTCGCTCCGGATCTTCCTTGCTCCTTTGTCCGAGATCGCGAGCAGACGCTTGCCCTACCGTATCAGGGATGGCACCTACTCCGAAGGCATGAGCTTTTCCGGCACGCGGTTCGAAGAACCTCTCGTCTACGTCCGCGTCAACGACGGCCTCCCGGAGCAGATCCTTGGGGAAGTCTATGTAGGCCGGGTCAATCGGAGTGCCACAGTCGCCCTCGGTCGCGCGGATGGTGGCCTCCAGCCGTGGGAGGATGTGGTGTCTCTCGTAAACGGCCTCAACCCTAAGACAGATCTGTCGGATTAGGTCTCTCTGAGGCATGCCCTGAAACGCGCCCACCACGACCTTCGGACGCGGTGGGCACTCCGAGATGACGAGTGCGGAAGAACGAGAGACGCTCGCGTTGGCGATGCCGGACACGGCGCTCGTCAGCACGGAATCGACGGTAACCATCACGACCGCTACCGTAAGATCCGTCCGCGCCATGTCCACGGAGGCGGACTCGTTGCGAACGCCCAGAACCTCGATGTCGGCGCGGGCGGCATCGCCCCAGATCGGATGGATGTGTCCACCACAGAGACCGTAGATCCGGCGCACACCCCTTCGAGCCAGAAACTCTGCGACCAGGCGGTCGACCGTGCGAGAACGGAAACTCCAGTCAGGATTCGCCGTCGACTTTGTCATTTCCCCCTTCCATCGCCACGGATTCGCTTACTTCTCGCCAGTTAGCTCTATGTTATCAAGAACCTTTGTTGGACAGGGGAAACCTCGCCATAGTAGCGTTACACATATCCGTACCGCCCATGGCGGACTCTCCACCGTATTCGCCGTTAGACCGCCTCCGTGTAGGCGAAAAGCACCTGCTGTAGAGACTGCGGTTTCCGAGGTCTGCGGGCCGCGTATTCCTTTTGCCTCACAGCCTTCAGCCATCCGGCCTCGCCGAGGGCGATGAGTTCGAACAGCCTTGGCTGCGCCGGAGTTCGCCGGTGGATCGTCTCGAAAAGACGAGGCTTCTTCACCTCTCGCAATTGGTTCGTCCGCGCCGAGTATTCGACGTCGTAGCGGGCGAGGGCGTCTCCGGCGAACTCGACGGCGAGGCTCTCGGCTCCCAACCAAAGGGCGACCTCGCGCCGCGCGAGTCCCTCCTCGCCGTACACGCGCCAATGCTTGAGTCTGGCGTATCCCGAGGCGTCGAGGACACGAACGAACCTGGTGGAGAAGAACGCCCGGTCGAGCTCCTCCGGCCTGTGCCGGACTCCGGTGAGAAATCCCAGAACCTCCGACGGCGAGCGCCTGCCGTCTTTCCTCTCCCGGTGCGCCCAGTGCATCTGGGTGTTGTAGCTCTCCACCCACCCGTCGTGGGCCGCGACGATCTCCTCCCAGCTTCCGGCCCTGGCGAAGTGGTAGTCGGCCATCCTCCTCTGGATGTTGAAGGTCGTTTCGACGAAGTTCTGCCACGGCCTCCGGCGCTCGATCTCCTCCTTGGTTATGCCCAGAGAGCGGTAGACGGCCTTGGCCTGGCTGGCGCGGAAGACGGCGCCCCCGTCGCTCACCAGCACCCCCGGCGAGCCGTATCTCTCCACGGCGGTGTAGAGGACCGAGAGGTAGGCGGTCGTGCCCTGGGCGGTGGTGATCGCGCTCGCCAGTATCGCCCTCGAATGGTTCTCGAGAATACTGATCGCGTATACCTTCTCCGCTCCGGGGGGCAGCTCGCCCGGCGGGAGATGGTGGTCTATGTAGCGGATGTCCACGCTCCAGATCTCGTGCCTCCTTGAAGACTGGAAGGGCATCTCCTTCTTCTCCTTGGAGCCCCTTTCGGGCTTTTTCAGGCCGTACAGTTCGCGGTTCACGGCGAGGATGCGCCCGCAGGTGCGGGGACTCAGGAAGATCCCCAGCCGCCCCAAAGCCGCCGAGATGCGGAACTCCCCGAGTTCCGGGTTTCGCTGGAGCTTCCTCACCTCGTTCATCGCGCGCAGATCCACCTTCCTCGCGGCCCCGCGGGGATCCCCCGAAAGACCGTGGACGCCCTCGGCGATCCACTTTTTGAGGGTGCGGTAGACGGTCGGGCGGCTTATCTTCAGGTAGGAGGCGATGCTCTTGACGTTCCAGCCCTCCGAATGGAGCGTCACTATGACCAAGCGGCGCTCCACGACATCCTCGATCTCGCGGTAGGGGTCGAAGCGGCGGAACATCCTTATGGACGAGGGACTTTCGCGGAGAACCCGCCCCACCGTCCGGCCATGCGGCCTCCGGCCGAAGCGGACGTAGCAGACGGTGGCTATCTCGTTGGGCCGCATCGGGGGATGGTCGGCCTTGAGGTCCAGGATGAGCCTGCGGACCTCCGGGTCCGGAGAAGCCGCGCCGCGAGGCTCGGCGCGCTCGGCCTCGAACAGGCTCCGCATGACCTCCCTCTCGAAGCCGGCGATCCTGCGGCGAAGGGTGGTCTCGGGAACCCCAGTCTGGCGGGATCTCTCGGCTACCGGGACGCCGAAGACCACCGGAGGGCGGATACGCTCGTACTCGAGTTGCTCGGGGAACTTCAGAAGCAGTTCGAGCTGCCCCCAATCCTCGGTGGGTTCGATCCTTGCGCGCCTGGTCATCCGCCGCTCCTCTCTCCGGCGACACTCGGCTTTCTCCCGCCATCCCTGGGGCTTCCCGTCCTCCCGAGCAGGCGTCGCGGTGAACTTCGATAGCTTTCGCTCTTCTTCGGTTTTTGGGAGAGGAAGAATGCCACGTTAGTGGACGGAAGTGAAGTTTCCTCCGCCTACGCTACAGATATGTGTAACGTCTCTGTGGCGAGGTTTCGGACAGGGTACGCTTGACTAAGCATCTCCAAGCTAACAATGAACCTCCACGGCACCCAACAGGCGCAGAGCATGCAGGACGGCCTCCCTCAACTGGGCCACCGAGTCGTAGAAGCGGCGCGGCATGAGGAAACCTTTGAGCCTTCGCCA
>JBPCNU010000069.1:0-6648 GCA_051000975.1 Rubrobacter sp. | reverse complement strand
ACCGTCGACCGTTCGCTCGTCGCGGAACTCGTCGCCCCAGACCTGGCGAAGTAGCGCGCTCCTCGCAAATACCCGCCCCGGACTGGACGCCAGCGTCGAGAGCAACTCGAACTCCATGTACGTTCGGTCCACCTCCGCGTCCCTCACGAGAACCCTGCGGCTCGGAAGGTTCACCTTGAGGCCGTCGTAGGAAAGCTCCTCCGGCTTCTGACCAGCCGGGACCGCCGCCCGGCGCATGATCGCCCTTACCCGCGCCACGAGTTCCCTCGGCGCAAAAGGCTTGGTCACGTAGTCGTCGGCTCCGAGTTCCAGCCCGACGACCCGGTCGACCTCGTCGTCCTTCGCCGTGAGCATCAGGATCGGTACGTCGCTCTTCGACCGGATGCGCCGACAGACCTCGGTACCGTCGAGCTTCGGGAGCATTATGTCGAGGACTATGAGATGCGGCTCGAAACTGGCGAACATCTCAAGGGCCTCTTCCCCGTCCACCGCGATCTGCACCTGAAAACCTTCACGCTCGAGGACGTGCTGGAGCATCTTCTGGAGCGACGGCTCGTCGTCCACCAGAAGTATTCTCCGCGATGTTCCCTGAATGTCCTGAACCATCTCTCGACCTTCGCTACGCTGATACGTGCCTTTATGGCCCTTCATTCTAACATTCGTGCGCCTCAACCGACCTCCTCGGCGCCGACCTCCCGCGACCGCTCGTCGGCCTTCTCGATCAGCCCGACGAGCCCCTCGACCTCCGTTAGCGGAGCCGCCTCCAAGAACGCCGCCCGCCGCCTGAGATACGCCGCCACGACCCGTGCCTCACCTGTCCCCTGCTCCCCGGTGAGCGCGCGCCCTCCGTCCTCGATGGCCCCGGACGCGAACTCACGTATAGCTACCGAATCCGTCGTGGTGAAGCCTTCGTGGGCGACGAGCCTGCCGCCGGAGAGCACGAAGACCTCGAAGACCTCCGGCTCGGTGGAAGGCGCGACTATCGCCTGAAGCCCCTCGGAGCTGACGAGCGTCCTCGTGAACCGTACGCGATCTATACCGGATATGAGATCCCGGAGCCGCGCCGCTGCTTCGAATTCGAGCTCTCTAGCGAGCCGGTCCCGCTCAGCCACCAGCGCGGCGAGATGCTCCTCGCCGCCTTCGCCCTTCAGCAGGGCGGAGATGCCGCCTACTACTTCCCGCTCGTACTCCTCCGGGCCGAGACCGAGGCACAGGCCGCAGCGTCCCATCTGCCCGTAGAAACACGGGTTCTCCGGCGAGCCTCCGTCGCAGCGTCTTATCGGGAAGATTCTGCCCAGAGCCTCCGTGCAGGTGTCTATGGAACGCGCGCTCCGGTACGGGCCGAGCAGCACCACGCCCTCCTCCGACTCCCCCTCCGGCGAGCGTTCGGGGACGGCGTATTTCCTGGTCGTGTCTAGCTTCATGAACCAGCCGGGATGGTCGGTACGACCGGCAGAGTTGAACCGCGGAAGCAGGCGGCGGATCTCCCTCGCCTCGAAGATGAGCGCGCGAAGCTCCGTGCTCGTCTCTTTCACCTCGACCTTCGCTACCTCTTCTACGAGGCGGCCGATCTTCCGTCGCCCGTCGCCGCCGTTGAAGTACGTTCTGACCCTCGACCGGAGGTTCTTCGCCTTCCCGACGTAGAGGACGGTATCGTTCTTGCCGAGAAAATAGTAGACGCCGGGGGTTTGCGGCAGATTCTTTGCGAGGTGTTGCTTCTGGGGCTTGACCTTCTTCGCCTTCGCGCCTTTCAACTTCGCTGCCTCCCTGATAGTCGCGACCCCGGCTTTGTCCAGCATCGCGAGCAGCTTGACGAAGACCTCGGAGGTGACGGCGGCGTCGGCGAAGGCTCGGTGGTTCGGGATCTGGTGTACCCCAAGGTGCGTGGCGAGCGCGGAGAGCCTGTACCGTTGCAGCCCCGGCACGAGCACCCTCGCGAGCCGGAGCGTATCCAGAACGGGGTTTGGGAGCTTCTTACCTCGCGCGGCCTCCACGAAGCCGCAGTCGAAGCCGGAGTTGTGGGCTACCAGAACGCATCCCTCGATGAACTCCTCGAAGAGCGGCAGCACCTCGTCTATCTTCGGCGCGTCCTCGACCATCTGGTTCGTGATCCCGGTCAGCCGTACGACGAACGGATCAATCTTCCGCTCCGGGTTCACGAGCGTCGTGAACTTCTCGACGACTTCACCCTTGAATAGCTTCACCGCCCCGAACTCCGTGATGGCCCCCTCTTTAGCCGATGCCCCGGTAGTTTCGAGATCGAAGATGACGAACGGCACGTCGAGGAGCGGCATCCCGCGAAGGTCAGCCGTACTCAGTAAATCCCCGTCCCAGACGAAGCGCGGGTCGCTCCGGATGAGTTGCTCGACGTGCATGCGAGCGTCGCCGTTGAGGTTCGGTACGGCAAGAAACCCGGAAGCGATTGCCTCCGGGCTTACGGGTTCGCGCTCCTTTACGAAGCCGTAGAGGCTGCTAGGAGGCACGCACCTCCGTCCTCGAATTCTCCAGCTTCATTCGAGCTTCGAGCGCGGCCTCGGCGAGCGTCCGGGCTTGAGCCTCGGTTACGCCGGGGATTGCTACGAGATTCTCGAAGGTATATTCGTAATCCAGGAGGCCGCTCGCCATGACACGGGACTTTGTCTTCTCACCCACTCCGGGAAGCTCTGCGGTGTGGAAGATCTTCCCCCGCTGCACGCGCAGCGTGTCTACCCCGGCGAGTCGCTCGCCGCCGATCATGATCCTCTCAAGCATCTCCGCGAAGAGCTCGACCTGCTCCGGGTAGTAGACCCCCCGACCCATCAAGGTCGGTGTCATCGGCAAGGGATGTAGCAAATTCGCGTCCCTCACCGTCGTGTGTCCGGGCGGCTCCTCGCCGCTCAAAGGGTCCGGGTTGCCGAGAAGCTGGGCGCGGGTCGCGTGTTCCCAGACCTGCCCCTCGATGTTCCCCGAAGGATCCAGTTCCGTTACCACCGGAAGCCCCCGCAAGCGGTCGTTGCGGTTCGCTGCGTAGAGGAAGTGCCTGCCGCTGCGCTCGTTCTCGTAGAACTCGATGACGGCCTGCGCCCTCTTCTCCCCGATGCCGGGGAGCCTCGCGAGATCCTTGACGTTGCCGGAGTTTATTAGCTCCCGCAACTCATCCGCCTCGACCGCCTCGGAGGCCTTGGCCGCGGCACGCTTGTCAACGCCCTTGACCCTCTCGAGCATCCCGGCGACCCCCTCCGGGCAGATGCCGCGCCTTACGTGGTTGATCTTCCTGATGGCGGTGAAGTCGTTGAACTCTTCCCAGTGCCAGACGTACTCCCGCACCCGCTCGACCGCCGCCGAATCCTCCGGCACGAACTCGATGGTGACGGCGTTGCCCATGTACCGACCGTTCGCCCCCGGGAGCGTCTCCGCGTGGCGCATCACCTGTACCTTGATGGACGGCGAATAGAACGAGAAGTTGACGGGCATGCCCGGCGCGATCTCCTTCATGAGGCGTCTTCTGAATACCCGGTTCTCTATGTCTGAATCGAACATCATATCCTCCAGATTCTACATCAACCCCCAGGTTTCCCTATCCCCAAAACCCGGTTTGAAGCTCTTGAAATTGATGCTGGCTCTCAACAACATAACTCTACGCAAGGTCATGTAAAAAGTCTCCGCAGATTTCCTGAATATTCGTTAGGAGATGTTACGAATATTCTTTTTCGGATATTTCGGAACAGCCCTTTAAAAGTCCCGCAACACGATCGCTTCCACCATCTCTCCGGCCTTCACGTGGGCCTCCGGGCCGACCATGGCGATAGCGTCCGCCTTCGTGAGCGAGGTGATCAGCCCCGACCCCTGCGCCCCGACGGACGTGGCGAGGATCCCCTTCTCCGTCCTCTGTAGGCTCACCCGCACGGCGTGCATTCGCCCGAAGCGGTTCTCGAAGTCCTCCTCGAAGTAGACCTGCACCTCCGGACGCCGATGATCCGTGCGACCCATCATCTGCATCAGCGCGGGCCGCACGAACAGCTCGAAGCAGACCATCGCCCTGACCGGGTTGCCGGGCAGACCAAAGAACCGCGAATCACCCCGCACCCCGAAGAAAAGAGGCTTCCCCGGCTTGAACTTTACCCCCCAGAAGACCTGCTCCACGCCGATTTCTTCGAGCGAGGACTTCACGAGATCTTTCTCCCCAACGGAGACTCCGCCGCTCGTAATGACCACGTCGGCCTCCGACAAGGCTTCCTCGAGCGCGGCTCGCAGGACTTCGACCTCGTCGGTGGCGGCGTAGAGTCGGCGGGCCTCGGCCCCGGCCTCGTGGGCCTGAGCAAGGATAGCGTAGGAGTTGGAGTCGAATATTTCACCGGCCGAGAGGTCGCGGCTCCCCGGCTCGACGAGTTCCGTCCCCGTCGAAAGGACGACGACCCTGGGGCGGCGGTGGACTGGCAACTCACCGTAACCCTGGCTTGCAGCGAGGGCTGTTTCGTACGGTCCGACCTCGACTCCGGCTTGCAGGATCCTCTGCTCCGAGCGCACGTCTTCTCCGCTTCGTCGGATGTTGTTCTCTTCCGGCACGGATTTACCGATGGTGATGGCCGACGAACCTTCGCTCGACCAGCCGGAGGTATCCTCGACCATGATGACCGCGTCGGCCCCGTCCGGGATAACGCCGCCGGTGAATATCTTTATAGCCTCCCCGGCCCCGACGGTCTTTGTGGAGGGACGGCCCGCCGGAGCCTCGTCTATGACCTCGAGTTCCACGTTCTCGCCCGTGTCCCCGGCGCGAACAGCGTAACCGTCGACGGCGGAGTTGTCGAAGGGCGGAGAGTCGAACCGGGCGAGGAGGTCTTCTGAGAGAACGAGCCCCCGCGCCTCGAAGAGTGAGAGATTCTCGACCGGGGTTCTGGACGTTTTTTCGAGCACGAGCCGCTCGGCCTCGGCATATTCGATCAGCTTTTCGAAAAGTTGCATTGCTATCCAACTCTCTTCTGGTTTACGCCTGATCTTTACCCGAATAGAGACGAGCGGACACAGCGTAAGCCGCCGTCAGTTGCCGCGAGCTTCGGAGAGCATCGCGGGCGCGCCGTCCCGGATCAAACCGTAGTCCGACGTTACCGTGATCATCCGAAACCCGGCTTCGGCGTGCTTTCTCGCCTGACTTCCCGACTCGGAGTGTATGGCCGGGATGATGCCGTTCTCTTCACAGGCTTTGCGGATTTTCTCTATAGCAGCGGCGTGTCTATCGTCTGCGACCTCGAACGCCGGAGCGAGCCCGAGGCCGAGCGCGAGGTCCGCCGGGCCGATGTAGATCCCGTCTATACCCGGCGTCGCGGCGATCTCGCAGGCGTTGTCGAGTCCTTCTCCTGTCTCGATCATGACGAAGCACAGCACGCTCGAATCGAGGTCTTCGGGATCGGCGCTGCCGAAGATTTCCCCGGCGCGCACCGGACCGTAGGAACGCTTCCCGCGCGGCGGGTATCTGCACGCGTCAACGGCGTCGGCGGCTTCCTTCGCGTTGTTGACGAGCGGGACGATGACCCCCTGCGCCCCGAAATCCAGCGTGCGCCCGACCGCCGTCGGGTCGTTCCGCTCTACGCGGGAGATCGGGGTCGACCCGCCCGCTCTGACGGCCTGAAAGAACGGCACGACATCCCCCACCCCGACCAGCCCGTGTTGCTGGTCGAGGCTGACGTAGTCGTATCCGGCCCCGGCGGCCATCTCCGCCCCGAACGACGCAGGCAGCATCCCCCAGAACCCGAAGGCCGTTCCGCCGGACTCCAACTTTTCCTTGAGCGCGTTCAAAACTCGTCAACCTCCCGAACTAACTTCACGAACAGACCTTAAACAGCCTACCCGATACCGACCGGAGGTAATAGTTCCGGCAGGTTCCACAGCCCGAACCGGACGGCGCTCGTATACGCAAACCGCAGCCGGGGTAAGTAACCGAAGCCCTGTATCGAATCAGAGAGGAACCCAAATGACCCAGAGAGCTGCAGCGGTACTCGGAGTCGGACCGGGTCTCGGGACGGCGGTCGCCGGGCGTTTCGCCCGGGAAGGATACGCCGTTGCCCTGATGGCGCGTCGGGGAGAAGTCCTGGAGGCGAGCAAATCGGAGATAGAAGAAGCCGGCGGAAAAGCCATCGCCGTCCCGACAGACGCCACCTCGCCCGAGAACGTTGCCGGGTCGTTCGAGCAGGTAAGGTCCGAAATCGGAGATCCCGAAATCCTCGTCTACAATGCCGGGGCGTTTCAGATGGGCGGCCTGCTAGACATCACGCCGGAGCGGTTCGAGGAGTGCTTTCGTATAAATTGCGCCGGGGCGTTTTACGCGGCGCAGCAGGTACTCCCCGCGATGGTCGAGGCCGGGCGCGGCACTTTCCTCATTACCGGGGCGACCGCCGGGATACGCGGTTCGGCGAAATTTTCGGCGGTCGCTACGGGCAAGTTCGCGCTCCGGGCGCTGTCCCAGAGCCTGGCGCGCGAGTTCGGGCCGCAGAGGATACACGTCGCACACGTCATAGTAGACGGCCAGATAGACACGCAGAAGAGCCGCGACCGCCGTCCCGACCGTGACCCTCAGGAGATGCTCTCACCGGACTTCATCGCCGAGACTTACTGGCAACTCCACGCCCAGCATCCGAGCGCGTGGACGCTGGAACTGGACGTGCGGCCCTCGGT
>JBPCNU010000068.1:0-3862 GCA_051000975.1 Rubrobacter sp. | reverse complement strand
ATATCGCGATGAACTGCAGGACACTTCCGGCGACGACGAAGCCGTGCCCGACGGCGTGAGAGAAGGGCATTCGGCGGTTCGCGTAGAAGGCGACCCCGGCGGTGTAGGCGATTCCGCCGCTTGCGAGAAGGATGAGCGCGGTGGGTGGGAGGTTTTCGATCAGGGGTTTCGCGACTATCACGCAGAGCCAGCCCATCAGGACGTAGGCTGCGGTGGAGAGGGCGTTCAGCCGACCGGTGAAGAGGATCTTCAGTACGACGCCGGCGAGGGCTATCGTCCAGACGGCGACTAAAAGGATCTTGCTCCAGCCAACATCGCGCAGGGCGACGAGGGCGAACGGGGTGTAGGTTCCGGCGATGAGGATGTAGATTGCGGAGTGATCGAAGACCCGCATCATGCGCTTCTGGCGCGGGGTCGGGAGCGCGTGGTAGAGCGTCGAGGCGGTGTAGAGCGCGATGAGCGCGGCCCCGTAGACTATCGAGCTTGCGAGCCGCCAGCCATCACCGTCCGTCGCCGTGAGAACCACGAGCAGCGTCGCCCCGATAAGGCTCGCCACCAGCCCTGCACCGTGCGTGAGGGCGTTGGCGATCTCCTCGCCTCGCGTGTAACGGGGCTTTACCTCGACTTCGTCTAGCGACATAGAGAGACTCTAGCAGAGAAAGTCGTGCCGGAAGGTTGTATATCGAGAGATGCTCGAGCACTATATCTCGTCTTCGGTGCAGCCGGACCCGACAGCGGTTAACCTTAGATCATGCTCAAGACTAGGAACATCGAGGGGACTTCACGCACCATCCTCGGCATAGACCCCGGCACCGCGACTATGGGCTGGGGCGTCATCCGGGAAGAGGGCAGCCGCATCCGCTACGTTCAGCACGGCGCGATAACCACGCCCCCCGACTGGACGATGCCGCGCCGCCTCGACAAACTCTTTCGCGGCGTCGCACAACTCGCCGCAGGCTACAGGCCGGACGCCGTCGCGGTCGAGGAACTCTTCTTCAACACGAACGTAACCACCGCGATAACCGTCGGTCAGGCGCGGGGCGTCGCGCTGCTCGCAGCCTACCGGGCCGGGTGCGAGGTTCACGAATATACGCCTCTGCAGGTCAAACAGGCGATAACATCCTACGGTCGGGCGGACAAGAAGCAGGTTCAGGAGATGGTGAAGGCGTTGCTTAGCTTGTCCGAGATCCCGAAACCCGACGACGCCGCAGACGGCCTCGCCATCGCGATAACACATTCGTTCTCCAGCCGGATGGGCGGCAGGCAGACCGGGACACGCAAGCCTAAACCCGGCAAAGCCGGGGTGGGGAAATAGCGGATGTGCGGGATAATTAAGCCATGATCCACCGCCTCAGAGGACAACTGGTAGAGAAGGACAATGAAGGTGTAGTAGTGGAGTGTGCCGGGGTTGGATACCGCGCTCTGGCCTCCTTAACGACGATTCAGGCGTTGCCGCAGACGGGCGAGGAATGCGTCGTACACACGCGCATGATCGTCCGCGAAGACGCGCAGCTCCTTTTCGGGTTCGCTACCCGCGATGAACGAGCCGTCTTCGACGCTATAACCTCTGTGTCGCGGGTAGGGCCGAAGCTCGCTCTCGCCGTGCTGTCAGCGATGTCTCCGGGGCAGGTGGCAGAGGCCGTCGCTCGCGGTGACGTGCCGAAGTTCGCGAGCGTCTCCGGCCTGGGAAAGAAGACCGCCGAACGCCTGGTGCTGGAACTCAAGGGCAAGGAGTCGGCTTTCTTCGAGGTAGTGCCGGAGCTTGCGACGAGGAACGGTGCGTCTTCATCCGTTGTCTCCGCTCCGGTCGGAGGCGGGCCTTACCTCGAAGCGCGGGAGGCGTTGACGGGCCTGGGATATTCGCTCGAAGAGGCGGAGGTCGCTCTCTCGGAGGTCGGGGATCAGGAGACGGTAGAGGCATATATCAAGGCCGCGCTGCGTGGAATCCGGAGGCGTTAGGATGGCCGAGGAGATGGACGATTTCACGGTGCGTCGCAGAGAAGAAGCCGAGGAGATAGAGGATATAACCGGGGCCGCTGGATGGAGTACGGCGGCGGGGGGTGAGCCGTCCGGCAAGCCGTCCGAGCGTCCTCTCGACCCGGAGCCGTTCGAAGGAGATGACGCGCCGACGTTGAGGCCGCGGTCACTCGGTGAGTTCGTGGGTCAGGAGAAGCTCAAGGATAACCTTCACATCTTCGTGGAGGCAGCAAAGCGTCGAGGGGAGGCTCTGGATCACATGCTCTTCGCCGGGCCGCCGGGGCTCGGGAAGACGAGCCTCTGCCGCATACTCGCGCAGGAGATGGGCGTGCAGCTACACCCGACTAGCGGCCCGACGCTGGAGCGGGCAGGCGACATGGCGGCAATTTTGACCTCGCTGGACGAGGGAGATTTCCTGTTCATAGATGAGATCCACCGCCTGAACCGCCAGATCGAGGAAATTCTCTACCCGGCGATGGAGGATTACGCCCTCGACATCGTGCTCGGGCAGGGACCGTCGGCCCGGACGATCAGAATGGATCTCCCGAAGTTCACCCTCGTCGGGGCGACGACGAGGCCAGGGCTTATGACGAAACCCCTGCTCGACCGCTTTCAGTTCTCCGAGCGGATGGACTATTACAAGCCCGAAGAGTTGCAGCGGATAGTCGTTCGGAGCGCGGGTATTCTGGAAGTGCCGATGACGGAGGCCGGAGCGTCGCAGCTCGCCCGCCGGAGCCGAGGGACGCCTCGAATCGCGAACCGTCTCCTGCGCCGGGTCCGGGATTACGCAGAGGTCAGGGGCGACGGAACGATAGACGAGCCGACGGCGAAGGCCGCGCTCCAGATGCAGGGTGTTGACGATCTGGGCCTCGACCGAACGGACAGGGACTATCTCAGCCTCATCATAAACAAGTTCGACGGCGGGCCGGTCGGGGTCGGGACGATCGCGGCCGCACTCGGCGAGGCCCGTGACACGGTCGAGGAGGTACTCGAGCCGTTCCTCTTGCAGTCCGGCTTGATCCAACGCACCAGCCGGGGCCGCATCGTAACCCGCCACGCCTACGAACACCTCGGCGTACCGAACCCCGGCTCCAGTGGTAGTAGCCAGGATGACCCGCTCTGGTAGCAGGTCGCAGCGTAGCTGGAGGGCAGGCTTGTCACCACCGCGCTCTCTTTCGTGTGAAGCCCGGCGAGACGGCCAAAACGTACCCTCACCGAATCGGCACCCCTATGTCAGAGACCGTTGATGCTAGACGGGGGATGAAGTCCAGAATAATATCCGGTCAATCGTGGAGGTGACCGCCACCCGGACTAGCGGGGCGGTTCTGAAAGGCCCGGTAAGAAAGCTGCGGTGACAACGAGTTGAGAGACCGCAGCCTTCGATCTTTCGGAGGCTTTCCTATTGGAGCAAAGCGATGTTTAGTCGAACGGCTCCAAGGCAATACCTTTATAGATAGGTAGAGGAAGCGATCAAAGGAGGAAGTCGCCATGAGCGTTGCCAGAGTCACCGAGTTGAGTGCCACGTCCGAGACGAGCTTCGAGGAGGCCATCAACGAAGCTATATCCCGCGCCACCAAGACGCTCAGGGGCGTGGAGGGAGCTTGGGTGAAGGACATGAACGTCATGATAGCGGACGGCAACATCACGGGGTACAAGGTCAACCTGGCGGTCACTTTCCAGCTGGAAGACGGTGCCTAGCCCGACCTGAATCAAGAGCATCGCCAAGCCCCCGGTTCACCGGGGGCTTTCTTTATGCCCGGAAGAACGTCAGAGATGTAAAACGCGCCGCGCCTAGCCTACTACAGCAATTTGCAGAAGAACTGATCCCTCGAAAATTCACGCTGTCTCTGTATCCTTCAGCGGCCCAACATCAGATGTTCGAGGC
>JBPCNU010000067.1:0-7286 GCA_051000975.1 Rubrobacter sp. | reverse complement strand
CAGGGCGAGCCGCTCGACGGCGTTGAAGTGGCCGTCCAGCACCCTACCGACCGAACCTTCGGCCTTCGCCGCGCCCCGCAGGACTCGCCACTCCTCCGCAAACGAGGCCCGCTCGCCAGTGTCCCGGTCAGGGACGGGCAACGCCAGAACCCCGGAGCCTTCGAGCAGCCGGAAAGGCTCCTCGGGGAAAGCCGGGGAGCGGTACAGGTCCGTGGCCCCAGCTGAGATGCCATTGAGTAGCCGGGTGAGATCCGCTAGGCGGAAATCCGGCTGTCGGAAACCCGGTCGGACAGAATCCCCACCCGGTTCTTCTGCTCTGATGGAATTGTCTACCGCGCTTCGGATAACGGCATCCTTTCCTTGTTTTTTCCGGACCTTTGGGACGCTCGAAGTTCGGCGAAGGTGGTCGGTTCGAGGCCCCGGGCGGTGCAGGCTTCGATCAGGGCCGGTACGAGAATCAGGGTCTCCGCGCAGCCGTCGCGCCTCGCCCCCGGACCGAGCCCGTCGTGCATCAAGACGATCGAGCCACCGGAGAGTTCCGGTCCGATGCTTTCTAGCATTGCCTCCCACGAGTCGCCGCGCCAGTCGTGAGTGTCCAAGGTCCAGAGCGCGAGGTCGAGGCCGTGATGCCCGGATACACGTTTCGTGCCTTCCGTTACCACGCCCCAGGGCGGTCGCCAGCTCTTCGGGTGCACCCCGAGGCGGGCTAGGTCTTCAAGACCGTTGCGGGTGTCCGTGAGGATCTCATCCGTCGTCAACTCCGTGTGCCGGACGTGCCGCTCGCAATGCAGGGCAACCTCGTGTCCGGCTTCACGCATCCGCTCTATGAGGCGCGGGTGCCGCCGGGCGAGCGGGGTGATGACGAAGAAGGTCGCTCTCGCGTCGAACTCGTCGAGCGCATCCAGGATGCGCGGGGTCCAGACGGGGTCGGGGCCGTCGTCGAAGGTGAGGCAGGCAGAGTTGTTTGTGCTCCGGGACACCTTTCTAGCGAAATTCCGGGAGTATCTCGCGCCTGTAGAACTCAAAGAAATCTGCTTGATCCGGGCCGATCTGCTGCACGTAGACTTCATCGTAGCCGGCGTCGAAGTACGATTTGAGCTGCGCTATGTGCCGCTCCTTGTCCGGGCCGCAGGTTATGGCCTCTCCGACCATCTGCTCGGTGACCAGCTGCGAGGCCTGCTCGAAGTGCCGCGGGGTCCTCAGCTCCTGCGCCAGCTCACCGGGGAGCTGGTCGTTCGGCCAGAGTCGGTGGGCCGTTCTGATCGCCTCTGCCTCGTCGGTGGCGTAGCAGACCTTCGTGCCGCCTTGCTTGATCTTCCCTGCCCCACCGGACTGGTCGAAGAGCCTGAGCAGTTCCTTCTCCGGCGCCACGCCGCAGTAGCCGTCCCCGATGCTCCCGGCGAGCTTCGTCGCCTTCGGTCCGAACCCGGAGATGTAGACCTCCGGCGGCTCGTCGGGGAGGGTGTAGAGCCGGGCGTTCTCCAGGCTGTAGTACCGACCGTCGAAGTCCTTCACCCCGCCCTCCCAGAGCAGGCGCATCACCTCGATAGCCTCTTCGAGCATCTCCAGGCGAACGTCGGTCGAGGGCCAGCCGTCGCCCAAGATGTGTTCGTTCAGGTTCTCGCCGCTTCCGACCCCGAGGATGAACTTACCGCCGAGCAGCACCTTTGAAGTCGCTGCGGCCTGGGCGATGATCGCGGGATGAATCCGCATCGTCGGGCAGGTTACCCCGGTAGTAACGGGGAGCGAGGTCGCCCCGGAGAGCGCGCCGATAACGGACCAGACGAACGGGCTGTTGCCCTGCTCGCTCGTCCAGGGATGGAAGTGGTCGCTGATCCAGAGCGACTCGAACCCCGCCGCCTCCGCCATCTTCGCCTGCTCCACCTGCTCCCTCGGTCCCCACTCCTCGCTGGAGAGGAAATACCCTAGCTTCATCGAGAAAACGCCCCCCTGAAGTCGCTGAAAAGAGTCTTCGTATCTCGTATTTTCCTTGTCTGGATTTGCCCGAACCGTGAGTCGGCTACACCTGTTATGGGACCGGACCGGCGCATTGGAGAAGGCCGGAACCCATTATGCCCGTGGATTCCGGCCCTGTGATTCTTGCGATATTTCTCTGGATCAGACGTTGTTGAAGACCAGAGCCCCGCGCTCGATGTCGAAGTAGATGGTGTCGCCGCTGTTGAAGAGCTTTATCAGCACCTTCGCGTCCGGGGCGGTCGGCATCATGACCGCTTCCTTCGCCCCGTTGTCGAGGATGAGCTGGAGTGAGAACTTTCCGGGCTCGTACTCACCCTGCACGCTGTAGTTAGCGTGCAGGTCGGTTACTTTTCTTACCTGGATCGCATCCGAGTTCGCCATTTTCTACTCGCTTCCTAACCGATTTTCAGGTTGTTGAAGATGATGTTCTCGCGCTCGGTGTCGAAGTAGACATCCCCGGCGGCTCCGATGAGGTCCATCAATACGTCCGCGTCCTCGGCGGTCGGCATTACGACCGCCTCCTCGGCTCCGTTGTCGAGGATGAGCTGGAACGAAAACTTCCCGTCCGTGAGCTCGCCCTGATCACTCCAGTTCGAGTGGATGTCCGTTACCTTGCGGATCTTGATCCGCCCGTCCGACTTGGCTGTGCTCGCCATCTGTTTCCCTTTCCTTCGTCGTTTCCCAACTGCTATTTCACCTGTTTGTCAAGTTACCCTACCAACTGGATAGTAAACTCACGATCTGCTGGAGTGTGGGTTCTCTTACTCGTGCCCGTGTCCCAGCTTCGCCCGCAGTGCTACTCCGAGGGCGAGCATCGCCGCTCCGAGCGTGAGAATAAGGTAGGGACCGGGGTTGAACACGCCGCCGCTGTCGGGGAGGGTGTCTATCTCGACGCCGCCTGCGGCAGTGGTTTCGGGGGTATTCTCACCGGCGTCTGCGACGCTGTCATCTGCGATACCTTCGGTCAGGTCGTAGGAGACCATTTCGGTCGCCGGTTCTCCGGCTGCGGTCTCGGCGGTTGGATCGCCTTCCGGGTAGGAGAAGGTATCGTCGGAGGGGGCGTCCTCGTGGACGGAGACGTAGAGTTCGCCGGAGCCGTCTACGGGCTGGTCGAGGGAGACGATCACGTTATCGTTCTCGCCCTCAGCGAGCGGGGCGTAGCCGATGACCTCGCCGGGCTCGCCGTCCGGGTCCGCTCCAAGCACGGAGATCCAACCCGCAGCACCAGAGAGCGAGGCCGACGCCACGGTTACGCTCGTGCCGTCGCTGGCCTGCCCGGTGAGCTGGCCCGCCGAGAGACCTGCGATCTCGGCCTCGGGGGAATCCCCCTCGCCGGACTCACCCGGCGAGGCTGTCGAGGAGACGGTCGTCCCCTCGCCTGCGTCGGTGTCGCCGGAGCCGACCGCGGCCTGCATCGTGGACTCCAGCGCGGAGCCGCCCTCGGAGCCGGACGCCCCGCCAGACGTTGACTCGCCGGATGCTCCGGCGCCGTCTTCGGAGGTCTGTTCGGCTGAGTTGCCGCTATCGGCTGAGTTGTCGTCGCCGGTCGAGCCACTATCGGAGCCACCGCCCCGGAACGCCTGGCAGGCGAACGGGATGGCGAGGAGGAGCAGGATCAGGGCCACCAGGATAATTGCGAGCCGCCCGAAGCGGGACCCTCCCCCCCCGCCACCGTTGTCGACGGGAGGGGCCTGCTCGTTCGTCGCGTCCCGGGGGTTCTGGTCTCTGTCTTCCACTCGCGTCCTCTCTCCTCGATCTGCTGTGCAGGTGGTCGGTGACTACCGGTTGCCGCGCCTGCGAAGCTGCTGGGAGTCGCCCCGGTCGGAGCCGGAGGTCTGGCTCTCCCGCTGGGTCTGCTGGTTTTGCTGGTTCTGCTGACGTTGCTGATCCATCTTCTGCTTTGCCTCGTCCTTCCTGCTGTAGGCACTATCGACCATCTGCCTGGCCGTACCCTGGCCTCCGAGGCCGAAGGCTATCGCCGCTGCGAGGGCGACGGCTCCGAGGATGATCAGGAACGTCGGGGCGATGAGCTCCGGCGCGATGCCGAGCTGCGTCAGGGCCGCGAAAGCCGCGAAGACGATGATGCCGTACTGTGCGATGCTGCCGACGATGCTCGATCCCGTCGCGCCCCGGACGATGCCGGCGACGAAGTTGGCGAGCAGGGTCGCGAGCACCAGGATCAGGATAGCGGCGATGATCTGGGGTATGTACGCGATGAACTGGGCCAGAACGTCTGAGATCGCCGTGATCCCGAGAGTGTCTACGGCCATCGTGATGGCTATAAAGAAGATAAGCCAGAAGATGAGCTTGCCGATGATCGAGAGCGGCGTCTGTTGCGTCTGTGAGTTCTCGAAGAACTGCTTTATACCACCCCTCTCCATCCAGCCCTCGAAGCCCATGCTGTCCAGGACTTTGGTGGTAATACCCTGAAGCACCTTCGCTATGATGAAGCCGATGACGAGGATGAGTACCGCGCCGATAAGCGTCGGCAGGAAGCCTAGCAGCGTCCCGAGCCCCTCCGATAGTGATTGCGTTATTGCTTGCATTCTTTATTCCTTCTCTGCGATTCATGGTCTGCCTGCGATCTTCTTGATCAGTCGTTGCGAGTAGCTTCTTGCGGATAGCTTCTTACGAGTTCGTCTCTGCCCGGTGCGTCCTCTTCGCGCCCCACGAGCCGCCGAGGGCTCCGCCGAGGAACGGCATGAGGAGCGTCAGGATGCCCGCGATTATGGCCGTGATGCCGAGGCCTTCCGGGAGGCTGGTCGGGATGCTCTGCGTGAGGCCGGCGGGAACCGCGCTTGCCAGGACGTTCGAGAAGGTGCTTCCGAGGACTCCGCCGGCGACGGCCAAGATTATCACGAGGACGAACGCCAGCAACGCCACGAAGATGCCGTGCTTCGCGCCGGAGCGAGCCGCGAGACGTCCGGCGACGTAGCCGCCGATCAGGAACACCAGGAACAGGGCAACGAGGAACCCGACGGCGCTTGCGATGCCGCTACCGGTCGCGTCGAGACCTGCGAGCGCGACGATGCCGGCCACGATCGCACCGATGATGCCGAGCAGTATCGGCGCCGCCCCGAGAGATGCCAGCCACCCGAAGATGACGCTCGGAAAGCTCGTGCCGAGCTCGGACTCTCGCTGCCTGCGAGCTGCATCGCTATCCTGCCGCTCATAGCCCTCCGAGATCGGACCCCTAACCCTGTTCTGCTCGTGGCTCTGTTCGTGGTCCTCCCCGGTGCTGCGACCGGTACCCTGACTCTTGGCCTGAGCGGTGCTCTGAGAATCCTCGGCTACACGCGGCTTGTCCTGGTTGCCGCCGGTGCTTCCGGAACCTTCGTTCTCCCTGTGCAGCTTCTCTTCTCTTCCGTCGTTTCTCTCGCTCATCCGGTCTTATCCTTTTCTTGAAGCGAGCGGGGCAGACCCGAAACCCGGATCCACCCCGCTATTCACTACTTCTTTATCTGTTTCTTTATCTACTTCTTGCGACCTCTGAACTTGCGCCAGAGAACCGGCGCGAACTTCATCGCCAGCCACCGCAGCAGGAAACTCATGCTCGCTCCTCGCCGGGATCGTCTACCGTCTCAGCCCTAGCCTTTCAGCGCGGTTACGACCTCTCCGGGACCGGAGAACTCGCCTTCCGGGAGCCGCTGGCGTACCTGGCCGGCGACCGGACCGGGCGCGCCGTTGCTCTCCGCCTGGCTCGCTATGTCTTCCTTGTTCGCCGGCCAGTTGATGCCGTCGAGATACTGCTTTACGTCCGCCGGGTCGAAGCCGCCGAGATCCATCTATCTACCTCCTGTAAACGTGAAGTGAACGCGAAGCGAACGCGGGCCGCGAACTTCCCGACCCACGCGCTCCATGAATAGTCGCTTCGGTTAGCTGTTGCGACGCTTGTTCGTGTCGTCGAGACCGCGTCCGCGCTCGGTGCCGTCCTCGATGTCCACTTCTTCCTTGCGAACGTCTTCCTCGACGACCTCGGTGCCCTCGACGACGTCTTTCTTGAGTCGGATCTCTTCCTTCTTGACCGCTCGCTTGCCGACGACGACCTCTTCCTCGACGACCGGGACGGAGACCTCGTCATCACCGATCTCGGCCTCCGAGACTTCCTCGTTGACCGGGACGCGCTCGACGCTTACCTCTTCGTGCCTGGTCGGGACCTCGATGCGCTGCCTCTCCGTCCTGACGCGCTTGCGGACCTTCATCTTGCCCGCCTCGCGCTCGCGGGTTCCGGCCTGCAACTCCTCCTCGGAGCGCGACACCCGAAGCTCGTCCTTGTCGTCGAGGTCGCTGCCGGGCTGCCTTACGCCCTCGGCCTCCTCGGAGTGACCCTTGAAGCCGCCACCCTCTACGTCGCCCTCGGTCATCCCCGCTCCGACATTCCCGGCCTCGGAGTCGTTGGTATCGTGGTCGCTCGTGCGGCGAGCGTCGTCGTTCTGGTCGTAAACGTCGCGGTCGCCGTCGCGGCCCGCATTGCGGTCGCTCCCGATGTATCCGGCGGTCGCTCCGGTGGCGAGACCGGAGGAATCGGCCTGACCCTCCTGACGCGCTCCGGGATGGAGGTCGACGTTGCCGTCGCCGTCCTGGCTCGAGTAGTAGTCGCTGTAGCCGCTACGCTCGCCGGAGGCCGAATCGAGACCGTAGTAGGCGTGGACCTCGCGTTCGAAGTCCGGGGTGATCTCCCGGTCGTCGTCGAAGCTCGGGCCGTTCTTGACGCTCTCCTTGTCGGAGGCGAACTCGATGACCCCTCGCTCGTCGTTTACCCGGACCATCTGGAACGGGAGGAGCGTCGAGTTCGTGCCGAGGAAACCCATCTTCACCCCTATGTACTCGGGGCTGTCGTTCTCGTCTACGAATAGATCGTCTACCTTGCCGATTTTCTCGTAACTCTGGTCGTAGACGGTGTAACCGCTGTACTGATCCTCGACCGCTGTAAACCCGTCGCTTCTGTTTTCCGCGCTTGCCATTTTCTATTCTCCCTTGAAATGTGCTTTCTACATCACGAGAGCCTTGCCCCCAGACCATGCGAGCTAAAAGCGTTTCAGGTGCTTTGTGGCACATATTTCTTGTTTAAGAGACGCACTGCATAGAAAGGTGTACGCTGGCGCACTGCAAAGTATGCAAGTTGCGACGCGCGATATGGGGATCAGCTTTGAGCAAAGCCTGGCTGAGGCGGTGCTATTCAGTGTCGAAGCGGGGTTTGGCGAGTTCGTGGGCGGCTCGTACGGCGAGCTCTTCCACGAACCGTGAGATGGGGGCCGTCGGGTAGGCTTCGCCGTTGAAGAGGACGGCCTTGTTCTCGGTGTGATAGC
>JBPCNU010000066.1:0-27978 GCA_051000975.1 Rubrobacter sp. | reverse complement strand
TCCTCACGCCGCTCATGCTCGTGATCGTCTATACCCTTGTCTTCTCGGAGATCATCGGCATCCGCTTCCGGGAGGTCGAGGGGGATAGCTCCCTGAACTTCGGGCTGTTTCTGTACTGCGGTTTGCTGCCGTTCCTGGCGTTCTCCGAGGCCCTCAATCGTGCGGCCCCGCTTATAAAGGCGAACCGGGAGTTCGTCAAGAACCTTGTCTTCCCGACGGAGATATTGCCGCTCTCCACGGCGGTCGGCACGCTCGTGGACAAGCTCTTCGGCTTCGTCGTTCTCTCTATAGTCCTGCTGTTTCTAGAGGGGACGTTGAACTGGACGCTGGCCCTCGTTCCGGTCCTGATGCTCTTGCAGCTCATCTTCGTGCTTGGGCTGAGCTACATGTTCGCGGCCATAGGCGCGGTGATACCGGACATCCGTTCAAGCCTTCAGGCGATGGTGCGGGTAATGTTCTTCGCCACCCCGATAATATGGCCGGTGAGCCTGGTTCCGGATCACCTCCGCCTCCTCGTAACGCTCAACCCGCTTGCCTTCCTGGTCGAGGCTTACCGGGATATCGTCCTTGAAGGGACGCTCCCGCCGCTCTCTCACGTAGGATGGTTCACCCTTTTCAGCGTTGGTGTCTTCGTGGTCGGTTTCGCGATGTTCCTGAAGCTCAAGCCCCGGTTCGCGGACCTCGTATGAGGAAGCCTGCATGAGCGACACGCCGGGTACTATCTCGCTCCGCGAGGTCTCGAAGAGCTTCAGGGTCTATGACGGAGCGAAGGCGCGGCTTCTGGATGCGCTCTCACTCGGGCGGGCGAACCGGGGGCGAGATTTCCACGCGCTCAAGAGTGTAGACCTCGAAGTAGAGCGCGGCACGACGATGGGGATACTCGGCAGGAACGGCGCGGGCAAGAGTACGCTCCTGCGGGTGATCGCGGGCAACCTCCAGCCGACGAGTGGCACGGTGCGGGTCGTCGGGCAGCCGATCTTTCTCCAGATGGGGGCGGGCTTCAATCCGGACTACACGGGCCGTGAGAACGTGATGCTGAACGGTCTGGTACTCGGCATGGAGCGCAAGAAAATACTCCAGCGGTTCGACGAGATAGAAGCCTTCGCGGACATCGGAGAATTCATGGATCAGCCCGTGAGGACTTACTCGAACGGAATGCGTTCCCGGCTCGGTTTCGCGGTCGCGGTGAACGTGGAGCCGGACATCCTTATTGTGGACGAGACCCTCTCCGTCGGGGATGCGGTCTTCCGGCAAATGGGCCTCCAGAAGATGCAGGAACTGCGCGACTCCGGCTCGACCATCCTCTTCGTGAGCCACGGCCTCGGCACGGTGAGGAGCTTCTGCAGCCGGGCGGCCCTGATGCACGAGGGACGGCTCGTATCGAGCGGTGAGACGGCGGAGATCGCGGACGAATACCAGGCACTCTTGGCCAGCATAGCCTCGAAAAACCCCGACCTTCCCGGTGGCCTGGATGCCATCCCCGACGAAGACGACGAGGCCACCGAGGCTTTTTCGGGGAAGCCCAACAGCGGCATGCGCCGAGGGACGGGCGAGGTCAGGATCACAAAGGTCGAGACTACGGGTGAGGACGGCGGCCCGGTCGGCATCCTGCGGCCTGGCGACGGCATGAAAGTTCGGCTGCGTATGAAGGCCGTCCGGGAGACGAACGGCCTCTCCTGTGGCATCACCTTCAGGAACGATGTCGGGCTGGAGGTCTTTGCGACGGATACCGTTCAGGAAGGGCTGAAGCTCGCCGCCGCACCGGGGGAAGAGGTCATCGTGGACTTCACGGTGAAGCTCCCGTTGCAGCCGGGCAACTACGGCATCGTGGCCCACGTCTCCGGCACGAAGAAACGCCAGCAGTTCTTTGACTGGATCGGGGTCGCCGGAACTTTCGCTCTGAATAAGATCGAACGCTCCGACGAAGTCCTCGGCCTCGTCCGGCTCCCCGTTCGGGTCGAATTGGCCTACCCGAACCGCAAGTCCTGACAGGGTTCTGACAGGGATTCTTGCACCGACCGGGCCAGTCTCCAGTGGCTACTCTTGGAACTCACCAACGGGTTCTCTTCGTCGCGTCGGGTTACGGCCCGGCCGCAGAGAGACGAAAGAGAAGGCGGAGATCTGGGCAACGAGAACGTCTGGCGGGGATCTCATATCAGGCGTCTCTCGCCGGACGAAAAAAGGAGGAGATCAGCCCCCGCAACGAGCTCAGGGTTTTTCCCGAATGGCTCCATCATCGTCCTCTCTACCGCGAGTCGAAAAGAGCGGCAGACCATCACCCGGGACGTAACGGCTCTATTCGTCCGGCGGCGTGTGGGCCGAGTCGGTGTGATCTATCATTCCCGGATGCCTTGCAAGAAACGTCTTGATACTGAGGGTCGAGCCGGCCCGGTAAGGGGTGAGAGAAGATAATCGTCGCCGTCGACATAGGTGGAACGAAGGTCAGGGTGGCGGTCTTCGCACCCGACTCCGGCTGGGAGGACGGCCCTCT
Source organism: Rubrobacter sp. (assembly GCA_051000975.1). Classification (GTDB taxonomy): domain Bacteria; phylum Actinomycetota; class Rubrobacteria; order Rubrobacterales; family Rubrobacteraceae; genus Rubrobacter. The sequence goes on along the minus strand of JBPCNU010000066.1, from coordinate 25,487 downwards.
CGCGGAGCGCGATTTCGCGACCCCGCACGCGGGCGATGTCTCGACGGAACTCGCGGACATCATCCGAACGATGACCCGAGACGAAGGAATATCCGCTATCGGCGTCGGTTGTCCCGGCCCACTCGACCCGCGCCAGGGCGTCGTCCTGAACCCACCGAACCTCTCCGAAGGCTGGTGGAACCTGAACATCCCGCAGAGCCTCGCAGAGCACCTCGACATCTCACCGGAGAAGGTCTCGGTGGATAACGACTGCAACCTCGCCGCGCTCGGCGAGTCTCGTTTCGGGGCCGGGCGCTGCTACTCGTCCACGCTCTACGCGACGGTCTCAACCGGGGTCGGGGGCGGTCTCGTCGTGGACGGTGAGGTATTTGGCGGCGCGAGGGGTTTCGCCGCCGAGGTCGGCCACATGAAGCTCACCGACAAGCCTTTCTGGTGTGGCTGTGGCAGGACGGGCTGCGTGGAGTCGGCGACCTCCGGCCCTTCGCTGGTGCGGCGCGCCGAGGAGTCCAGCTGGAACCCGCCCGGCGGCTCGACCCCGACGCCGAGAAACATCTTCGAGGCCGCGAACGCCGGGGACGGTGTGGCCGGCGGCATAGTCGAGCGGGCGGCGGGCTACTTCGCTGAGGCTCTAGTCAACTTCATCTACGCCTACGACCCGGCGGTGATAGTCGTCGGGGGCGGCGTAACGGAGCAGCCTCTCTTCATGCGGCTCACCCTCGAAGCCTTTGAGTGCGTCCCGATACTGCCCGCCTTCCGGGGCGTCCCGGTCGTCAGGGCCGCGCTCGGCGGGCGGAGCGTCGTCGCCGGAGCCTTCGTGCTGGCGAGCCGCTGAGACCGGGGCTTGTTCGTTTAGTTTGTTCGTTCGGTTATTTCCTCAGATGCTCGTCGAGGAAGGCGGCTATTCTCGGGTAGGCGTCGAGGCGGTTCTTGAGCTTGGCCAGACCGTGGCCTTCGTCTTCGTAGACGAGGTACTCGACCGCGCCGCCGTTCTTCTCTACCTCGGAGACTATCTGCTCCGCCTCTCCGACCGGGACTCGCGGGTCGTTCCTGCCGTGAATGACCATCAGCGGGGCCGTTACGCGGTCGGCCTTGTGGATGGGGCTTATGGATCTGAGGAACTCCCGGTCGCGCTCCAGCGAGCCGTACTCCGATTCTCTTAGGGCGCGGCGGTAGCTCCCGGTGTTTTCGAGGAACGTGACCATGTTCGCGATGCCGACGATGTCCACCGCCGCGCTCCAGAGTTCGGGGTATTCCGTGATCGCGGCCAGCACCATGAACCCGCCGTACGACCCGCCCATGACCGCTACTCGCTCGTGGCCCCGACCGTTCAGCCACTTCGCGGCCTCCGCGAGGTCTGCGACGGAATCCATCCGCTTCTCTACGTCGTCCAGATGCGTGTAACGCTTGCCGTACCCCGTCGAACCACGCACGTTCAGCGCGAAGACCGCGTATCCCCGGTTCACGAGGTACTGCGTAACCGGGTTGAAGTCGGGCCTCTCCTGAGCCTCCGGTCCGCCGTGCACGTCTATGATGACGGGCGGCTTCGTGCCGGCTTCCTGCGACCCCGGCTCGTAGAGGTAGGCCGGGACCTCGAGCCCGTCGAAGCTCTCGTACCGGATCAACTGCGGTTTCACGAAAGTTCGCCTCGGAATACCTGCGGTCGTCGAGCGGGTCAGGCGGCGCGGCTCGCCGTCGGGCAACTCCAGCGTCCATACGTCCGGGTTGCTGTCCGGTCCTATGTGGGTAAAGGCGAGTTTCCCTTCAGGGCTCCCTCCCGGCGAGAACTCGAAGCCTCCGATCACGCCCGCCGGGACGCTCACGTCTGGCATGCGCTTCCCGCTCCCGCTGAACAAGACGAGGTTCGAGTACCCGTCCACGTTCCTGCTTGCAACGAGGTAACGACCGTCGTCCGAGAGCGACACGTCTTCCACGTCCCAGTCGTCGGGGGTGAGGTATTCAAGGTCGAGCGTCTCGCAGTCGAGCTTCGCGAGGCGCAGGAATTCACCGTCGCGGTCGGTGGCGAGGTACGCAGATGCGCCGTTCTTCGCAATGTTGACCGCCCTGAAGCGCGACTCACCCTCGTGCGGGGTGAGGTGCCGGGTCTCGCCCGTCGCGAGATCGAGCCGGTAGAGGTCGTTGTCCAGGTTGGAGCCGTGCCTGCTGACGATGAGGTACGAGTCGTCCGGCCCCCACGCGGCGACGGAGTGGTAGCCTGCCGTCTCCCAGACGAGCTGCGGCTCGCCGGGCCCTACTGGTTTGTCTCCCACCGCCCCGACCTCCTGCACGTAGATGTCGAAGTCGGTGCCGTTACGCCGGGTGGCGGCGTAGGCGATGCGCCCGCCATCGTGAGAGAAGCCGCCGAAGTAGTGGATGGATTCCGGGTCCTGCGTGAGGTCCGTTTCGAGGCCCGTATGGCGGTCGAGCAGGAATACCTGCATCCTCTCGTTCCCGCCGACATCCATCGAGAAGGCTATCCTGTCCTCGGTCGGGGAGTACTCCGCTCCTCCGACACGCTCCTCGTAGAACGTCAACTGCTCCGGCCAGCCACCCCCGACCGGAACCTCCCAGAGCTGCGCGACCCCGGTGATGCTCGTCAGGAACGAGACCCGCCTGCCATCCGGTGAGAAACTCCCCCCGAACGCCCCTCGAATCTTCAAATACCTCGAAAAGTCGTATCCCGTACTCTCTCTGCTTTCTCGCAAGATCCAAAGCCCCCAGACGTATTTTCGTTGGCCCATGCCGGATACCCGAAGAAAAGCTCCAATCCCCCGACCACCGCCCATGAGAGTCTATGAGATGTTCCCCCGAACTTCCCGCAAAACCACGCTCATCCCGGACTCCATGTTGCGAAAATGTTGCGACGAGCTTGCGAAACCATTGTGAAAACTCTCACCGGCGGGGTGTTTTCGAGTAGGGTTTTCAGGTTACTGGAGGTTGAAAGGTCTGTTTTGGCTGTTAATTTCTCTGGCTTGTGAGGCGCGATGGTGGCAGACGCTGCCGGGTGCCTCTTCACATGAAAGCTAGTCTGGAGGGACATATTGTCTTTTCCCGCAGGTAAGAAGATCAAGGGCGCGGTTGCAGGTTTCGCGGCTGTGTGTGTAACGGCGACCGGGATGGCGGTTGCGGCGAGTCCGGCGCAGGCCGAGCCCGTCGTGTCGAGCTTTTACGGCTACGAGCTAGCTGGCAGCCCGACGGCGAGCGGTGTTCCGTTCGACCCGATGGCTCTGACGGCGGCTCATCCTTCGCTACCGTTCGGGACGCAGCTCGAGGTGTGCTACCAGGGCTGTGTAACCGTAACCGTCAACGACCGGGGACCGTTCGTCGAGGGGCGCGGTCTCGACCTCTCGCAGGGCGCGGCGGAGGCCATCGGCCTCTCCGGTGTGGATACCGTCGAGATGAACGTTGTCGGTAGCGAGGGCGATGTCTCCGGCTCGGTCGAGACGACCGATGCTGTAGCTACCGAGCAGGCTGGCTACGAGGCGGCGGCGAGCTACTCTGATCCTTATAGCGCAAGCGCATACTTCGCACACTACTAAGGGTTACCCGGCCAGACCGTTCGCGAAGTGAACAGAGCAGGATAGCCTGATGAATGGACGTAACCTTCGGGTTGCGTCCGTTTCTCTTTGCCCGGCAGTCACTGAGCACTCCGGGAGACGGAGAACGCGAAGATACAGGCGCGGGCTGCTCGCTCCGACCACTCTCCGCCATCGGGTGAGAAAGAAGGAGACCACCAGAACTATCGTCTTCGAGAAGACCACAAGACCCGGCTAAAATATTCCCAGCCGGATATATCCTCTCATCCTTCTCCTATCTTCGACCTGCGCGACGACCCGAAACGCCCCCGTAGAATCGGCTGGAGGTCGCACCCCTTGTTTCGCAAACGAACGATCGTCTACTAAGGAGGTCTCGTTACGCACGTCTTGCGCCAACCTCTTGTAGATCGCGTGGCTGTTCGGGTTCCTTGACGGAACTGCTCTATACATCGCGGGGCGGGTCTCTATAATCGGGGGGTACCGGACGCGACCGGAGGTTGATGAGAGTGGCGGAGCGAACGAACGTGGTCGAGAGTTTGAGGGGAGCGGAGCTTTTCGCGGACCTCTCGGAGGAGGAGCTGGCCGAGTTCTGCGAGCGGGCGGAGTCGGTCGAGTTCGCCTCGGGGGAGGTTTTGATCCGGGAGGGCCGAGAGCCGGGGTGCATGTTCGTCATCACGACCGGGAGCGTCGAGGTGGTGAAGAAGATCCCTCGCGGGGAGCGGGTGCTGGCTACGCTCGCTGCAACGGGGCGTCCGACCGTCGTCGGGGAGCGAGGTTTACTCTTGGCCTCCGACTCGGACGAGGGGGCTTCGGCGACGGTCCGGGCAAAGAGCCGGGTCGCGGCGGTAAGGTTGTCGAGGGAGAGGTTCAAGGAGATGATCCGGGCCGAAAGCCCCGTCGCGTTCAAGGTCTCCTACGCCATCTCGAAGACCGTCGCTCAGAGGCTCTTGAGCCTGGACGAGGAGGTCGTCTCCACCATCCGCGAGCTGGAGCGCAAGGGCGAGACCGACCTCGAAGCCTTCCGCGATCGTCTCGTAACCGACTGGATAAGGTAGGAGGAGATCATGGAAGAACCGAGGCTGGAGGAGATCCCTCTCTTCAAGAAGCTCACCCCCGCTGAACGCGCCGAACTCGAAGAACTCCTCACCCCGGTCCACTTCGACGCCGGGGAGTCCATCATCGAGGAGGGCGGGTCTGAAGATGCCTTCTACGTGCTGACGAGCGGGACGGTTGAGGTACACAAGACCATCATCCCCGGACGCGCCCAGATGCTCGCCCGCATGTCCGCCCCGACGGTCGTCGGTGAGCTTGGTCTTTTAACCGAGCCCCGGGCCATCGCGAGCGTCGTCGCGAGGACGCCCGTCGAGGCCCACGCGGCAGACCGGGAGGAGTTCCTCGGGCTGCTTGAGGGTGGTTCCCTCGCGGCGAGCAAGGTCGTGCATGAGACAGGCAAGACCCTTGCAGCCCGGATGCACCACACCGACCGCATCGTCAGCGAGGTCATAGACCGCATCGAGAACCGCCCCGAAGACGTAGACTTCGAGGTCTTCCGCGACCATATGGTAAGCGGTTTCTACTCGTGAATTGTCTCGTGAACTTCCTTCGAGGGTAAACCCGTTTCGCCTCGGGTCTTTGACTAATACACGAACATAAGTATCCTAGCGTCCTGTACGGTTACGCGATTTATTCAGGCTGGAGGGACGCACTTGACGGGGCAGAGGTTACAGACCACCGCCGGGCCGGTCATCATAGAGGACTTCTACCCGGAACTGGACGCCGGACGATACCCCGTCAAACGCGAGGTCGGGGATGCTCTGGAGGTGGAGGCGGACATCTTCCGCGACGGCCACGACGCTATCTCCGCCGTCCTGAAGTGCCGACTGAAAGGTCGCCGGAAGTGGACGGAAGCCCCGATGCAACACGTCGTAAACGATCGCTGGCGCGGCTCGGTGGAGCTTGTGGAGAACGCTCGCTACGAGTACACCGCCGAGGCGTGGCCCGACGAGTACGCGACGTGGGTAAAGGACGTCGGAAAGAAGCTGGACGCCGGGCAGAACGTTGCTCTGGAGACCGAGGAGGGACGCACCCTCGTCGAAGAGGCGTTCGCGAGGACGAAAGACCCGTCGCTCGAAACGGTGCTCATCCAGACGAAAGTCGCCCCGACCGAGGAGCGGATACAGGTTCTGCGCGACGCGAGCGTCGCCGACCTCATGGCCCGCCACACCGACCGCTCCGTCGCCACGACGTACCAGACGCGTGAGGTCATAGTAGACCGGGTCGCGGCGAGGTACGCCGCCTGGTACGAGATGTTCCAGCGGTCTCAGGGCACCGAGCCGGGCCGGAGCGCGACGTTCCGGGAGTGCGAGGCTCGACTGCCGGAGATAGCCGGTATGGGTTTCGACGTCGTGTACCTGTTGCCGCCGCACCCGATCGGCCGGTCGCACCGAAAAGGACCGAACAACACGCTGAACGCCGGGCCGGACGATCCCGGAAGCCCGTACGCCGTCGGCGGTGAAGAGGGTGGGCACAAGGCCGTACACCCGGAACTCGGGATGCTCGAGGACTTCCGGCACTTCGTTGGAGCCTGCCACGAGCACGGGATGGAGGTAGCGCTGGATTTCGCGATCCAGTGCTCCCCCGATCACCCCTACATAAAGGAACACCCCGACTGGTTCAAGTGGCGGCCCGACGGGACCATCAAGTACGCCGAGAACCCGCCGAAGAAGTACCAGGACATCGTGAACGTGGACTTCTACACCGACGATTGGGAGGCTCTCTGGCGCGAGTGGCTGAGCGTGGTGCTGTTCTGGGTGGAGCAGGGGGTGAAGATCTTCCGCGTGGACAACCCGCACACCAAGTCGTTCGGGTTCTGGGAGTGGTGCATCCGCGAGGTCCAGAAGACGAACCCGGAGGTGATCTTCCTCGCCGAGGCGTTCACCCGCCCGAAGGTGATGAAAAACCTCGCGAAACTCGGTTTCTCTCAGTCCTACACGTACTTCACCTGGCGGCACGAGAAGTGGGAGTTCACGGAGTACCTTGAAGAGTTGACGCAAGGGGAACCGAAAGAATACATGCGCCCGAACTTCTTCCCGTCCACGCCGGACATAAACCCGTACATCCTCCAGAGCGGCAAGCGCGGCACATTCCAGATGCGCCTCTTCCTCGCCGCTACGCTGTCAAGCGTCTACGGGATGTACAACGGCTATGAGCTTCTGGAACACGTACCCGTGCCGGGCAAGGAAGAACTGCTGAACTCCGAGAAGTACGAGTACAAGGTTCGAGACTGGGACGCGCCGGGGAACATCAAGGGCTACGTAAAACGTATCAATGAGCTGCGTAAGGAGAACGTCGCGCTACAGGAGCTCACGAACCTTCGGTTCCATCCGGCGAACGACGACAACATTTTGTTCTACGGCAAGCAGAGCGGCGAGGGCAAGAACCTGAACGCGGTGTTCTGCGCGGTGAACCTCGATCCGGACGGGGCTCACGATACTCACGTGCAGTTTCCTCTGTGGGAGCTTGGCATCCTGGAGGACGAGGAGTACGTGGTCGAGGAGCTGATGAGCGGGCGAGAGATGGTGGCTCGCGGGAGCTGGTTCTGGGTGAGGCTCGTACCGGAGGAGAACCCGGCGGAGATGTTCCGGTTGAGAAGAGTTTGAGATCCTTGAAAGGCGGTCAGGTGTGACAGAGGCAGACAGGAGAGAGGAGATCGTAGAACAAGAGGTTCTGGAGAGCGACCCGCAGTGGTACCGGGACGCGGTCATCTACCACCTCCACGTCAAGGCGTTCAACGACTCGGACAACAACGGCATCGGGGACTTCAAAGGCCTGACGAACCGGCTCGAATACATCAAGGAGCTCGGTGTCACTGCGATCTGGGTGATGCCGTTCTACCCGTCGCCGCTGCGCGATGACGGATACGACATCGCCGAGTACAAGAACGTCCACCCGGACTACGGGACCCACCGCGACGCGCGAGCGTTCATCCGGCGCGCCCACGAGCTCGGCCTGCGGGTCATAACGGAGCTGGTCATCAACCATACCTCCGACCAGCACCCGTGGTTCAAGGCGGCGAGGAATGCGCCGAAGGGTTCGGCGAGACGCAACTTCTACGTCTGGAGCGACGACCCGCACCGGTACGCCGACACGCGCATCATCTTCACGGATACGGAGTCTTCGAACTGGAGCTGGGATCCGGTCGCCGAGCAGTACTACTGGCACCGGTTCTTCGGCCACCAGCCGGACCTGAACCTCGACAACCCGCAGGTTTTCAAGGCGATAACGGGCGTTATGCGCTTCTGGCTCGACGCTGGGGTGGACGGCCTGCGCCTCGACGCCATCCCCTACCTCATCGAGCGCGAGGGAACGGACAACGAGAACCTCTCGGAGACGCACGACGTGCTGAAGAGGATGCGCGCGGAGATGGATGCGGACTACAAGGACCGGCTCTTTCTCGCCGAAGCGAACCAGTGGCCGGAGGATGTGCTGCCGTACTTCGGGGACTTCGACTCCGGCGGGGACGAGTGTCACATGGCCTTCCACTTCCCGCTCATGCCGAGGATCTACATGGCGGTGGCCCAGGAAGACCGGCATCCGATAGTCGAGATCATGCAGCAGACCCCCGACATCCCGGACGGTTGCCAGTGGGCGATCTTCCTGCGTAACCACGACGAGCTCACCCTCGAAATGGTCACCGACAAAGAACGCGACTACATGTACGAGACCTACGCGAGCGACCCGCGCGCGAGGATCAACGTCGGTATCCGCAGACGGCTCGCCCCGCTGCTCGAAAACGACCGCCCGAAGATAGAACTACTGAACAGCCTGCTGATGAGTATGCCCGGCACGCCCATCATCTACTACGGCGACGAGCTCGGGATGGGCGACAACATCTACCTCGGCGACCGGGACGCCGTTCGCACCCCGATGCAGTGGACGGCCGACAGGAACGCCGGGTTCTCCAAAGCCGACCCGCAAAAGCTCTACCTGCCCCCGATCATGGACTCCGTCTACGGCTACGAATCCATCAACGTCGAGGCTCAGTCCCGCAACTCCGGCTCCCTGCTCAACTGGATGAAGCGTCTCATAAACGTAAGAAAATCATACAGAGCCTTCGGACGCGGAGAGCTTAAGTTCCTGCACCCCGGAAACCGGCGGGTTCTGGCGTACATCCGGCGCTATGAAGGTCCGGACGGCGAGACGGAGGATATTCTCTGCATCGCGAACCTGAGTCGTTCGGCCCAGCCGGTGGAGCTGGACCTCTCGCGGTTTGCGGGGCGGGTCCCGGTCGAGTTGATGGGTGGGACGAGCTTCCCGCCGGTCGGGTCGCTACCGTATTTCATCACGCTGCCGGGGTACGGGTTCTACTGGTTCGAATTGTCGAAGGATTCGGCGGCCCCGAGGTGGCATCAGGACTCACCGAGGGTGGTGGAGATGCCGGTCATCGTGTTGCCAGCCGGAAGGCAGCCCGCGCGGGAGATCAAGCGCGCCCTGCCGCTTCGTATCCCGATGAAGCAGGTCTCGCTGCTGGAGAAGGAGGCTCTAGCGAGCTTTCTCGAAGCGCGGCGGTGGTTCGCGGGGAAGAGTTCGGGGATAGGGCGGGTTGAGATCTCCTCCCAGGCCGAACTCGGTAGCGACCGGCTGCTCACCATCCTTCGAGTCGAGGTCGCGGAGGACTCCTCGAATGGAGACGGGTCTTCCGGCCCGGAGCCGCAGCTCTACTTCCTGCCACTCTCGGCGGGCTGGGAGGACGATACGAGCGAGGAGGGCATGGACGGACTCCTCCAGCACTCACTCGCCAAACTCCGGCGCCGGAGCCGAACCGGACTTCTCTACGATGCCCTCGCCGACGATACGTTCTGTCGGGAGATCGTCCAGGCTATGGGCGAGGAAGCGGACCTGCCGATGAGCGAGGGGAAGGTCTGTTTCAGGAAGACCGGGCGTTATCATCAGGTCTTCGGAGATCAAGACCTCTCCGAACTCAGCGTCAGGAAGTCGTCCGTCGAGCAATCCAATACTTCGGTCATAATCGGGGAGCAGGTGATGATGAAGGCTTACCGGCGCCTCGAAGCGGGCCAGAACCCGGAGGTCGAGGTCGGACGCTTCCTCACGGAGGTCGCGAACTTCGAGCATACCCCGCCGCTCGTCGGGACCCTGGAGTACGAGGGGCCGGACGGGGAGAAGACCGCGCTGGCGGTCCTTCAGGGCTTCGTCGAGAGCCAGGGCGACGGCTGGAGCTATGTGCTCGACTACCTCGAACGCTATCTCGATGAGCGCACCACCACGACGTGGAGCCTCCCGGACGGCGAACCCCCGGAGGAAGAGTCCGATCGCTTCGCCGCCGCCGACGCTTTCTTCGACAACCTGATGCGAAACCTCGGCCTCCGCACCGGGGAGATGCACGCCGCCCTCGCCGGGGAGACCGCGACCGCGACCGGAGATGACGCCTTCATCCCCGAGACCGCCGAACCGGAGGAGGTCGAGGGCTGGGCGAACGCCGTTCAGGAGGATCTCAAGCTCACCTTCGATCTCCTGAAGCGCGGCCAGAAGCGGCTCCCCGAAGAGGCGTTGCCCGAGGTCGAGGCTCTGCTCGGTCGCAAGAAAGAGGTCAAGGGGCTTGTAAAAGAAGTCCGGGACGCGGCACGGGACGGGCTTACGGCGCTCAAATCGAGGCATCACGGGGACTATCACCTCGGGCAGGTGCTGGTCGTGAACAACGATTTCCAGATCATAGACTTCGAAGGCGAACCGGCCCGCTCCCTCGAAGAGCGTCGTCGCAAGCACTCGCCGCTACGCGACGTGGCCGGGATGCTCCGCTCCTTCGACTACGCCGCCAAAACGGCCCTCAACGATAACCCGGAGGAAGCCGAAGAACTCACCCGCTGGACGGAGGAGTGGCTGAAGCGGACCCGCCAGGCCTTCCTCGAAGGTTACGGGGAGGGCGCGGAGGCCGTCTCGCCGGATGAAGAATCGTCCAGGAGGATCACGGCCCTCTTCGTGATCGAGAAGGCTCTCTACGAGATCCGCTACGAACTCGACAACCGCCCGGACTGGGTGACGATCCCGGTAAAAGGGATACTCGATCTTCTCGGCGCCGCCGACGAAGCCAGAGGAACAACGGGAGGGGGATCTTGAACCACGACTTCAGCACCGACGCCAACGCCGCCGCCCGCGCGGTGGTCCGGGGCGAGCACGCAGACCCGTTCTCCTTCCTCGGGCCGCACGAGGAGGACGGCAACATCCTCGTCCGGGTCTTTCTTCCCGGGGCTGCCGCCGTCGAGGTCGTCTCTGAAGACGGTCATCGTCTTGGGGTGCTCGCCAACGCCCACCCCGACGGTCTCTTCGCCGGTTTCGCGAAACTCGGGAGGCTGGACGAAACGACCGAATACCGCCTGAAAGTAAACTGGCACGGAGGTTCCACCACACAGATGACCGACACCTACAACTTCCCCTCGACCGTCTCCGACTTCGACCTCTACCTCTTCGGAGAAGGCAACCACAACCGCCTCTACGACGTTCTCGGAGCGCACCTCTTCGAAATGAACGGTGTCTCGGGCGTCCGGTTCGCCGTCTGGGCCCCGAACGCGAGGCGCGTCTCGGTCATCGGAGACTTCAACGGCTGGGATGGTCGCGTGAACGTCATGCGTAACCGCTCCGGGGTCTGGGAGATGTTCATCCCCGGCGTAAAGGAGGGCGACCTCTACAAATTCGAGGTAGTCGGCCAGAACGGCGAACTCCTGCCCCCGAAGGCCGACCCGTTCGGGTTCTTCTTCGAGCAGCACCCCGGAACGGCCTCCATCGTCAGCGACCCGTATCACTACACCTGGACCGACGAGGACTGGATGGCGCGCCGCGCCGAACACAACGCCCTCGACGCCCCGATGTCCGTTTACGAAGTCCACCTCGGCTCCTGGCGGAAACGGGCCGACGGCTCCTTCCTACTCTACGATGAGCTCGCCGCCGAGCTCGTACCCTACGTAAAGGAGATGGGCTACACCCACGTAGAATTCCTGCCGCCGACGGAGCATCCCTTCGGTGGTTCGTGGGGCTACCAGCCGCTCGGCCTCTACGCCCCGACGAGCCGATTCGGGACGCCCTACGACTTCAGGAAGCTCGTGGACGAGTTTCACCGGGCCGGGATCGGCGTCATAATAGACTGGGTTCCGGCGCACTTCCCCGAGGACGCGCACGGCCTCGTGAACTTCGACGGCACCAACCTCTACGACCACGCCGACCCGCGCCTCGGACGACACCCCGACTGGGGTACGCTCATCTTCAACTACGGCAGGAACGAGGTCCGAAACTACCTCACCGCCAACGCCCTGTTCTGGCTCAGGGAGTACCACGTAGACGGCCTGCGGGTGGACGCCGTCGCCTCGATGCTCTACCTCGACTACTCCCGCGAGGCCGGGGAGTGGCTCCCGAACGTGAACGGCGGCAACGAGAACCTCGAAGCGATAGCCTTCCTCCAGAAGACCAACGAGCTCGTCTACTCCGAGGCCTCGCTGCCCGGCGCGTTCACCGTCGCGGAGGAATCGACCTCGTGGCCGATGGTCAGCCGTCCGACCTCGATGGGCGGCCTCGGTTTCGGCTACAAGTGGAACATGGGCTGGATGCACGATTCGCTCGAATACATCCAGCAGGATCCGATGTACCGGGAACACCACCACAACGAGATAACGTTTTCCCTGATCTACGCCTTTAACGAGAACTTCGTCCTGCCGCTCTCCCACGACGAGGTCGTTCACGGGAAGAAGTCCCTAATAGGCAGGATGCCGGGCGACGACTGGCAAAAGTTCGCCAGCCTGCGGGCTTACTACGGCTTCATGTACGCTCATCCCGGCAAGCAGCTTCTCTTCATGGGCGGGGAGTTCGGGCAGCATCGCGAGTGGAACCATGACGCCGAACTAGACTGGTTTCTACTCGAGAACGACCTCCACGCCGGAACCCAGAGCTTCGTCAAAGACCTGAACGCCGTCTACAGAGAGACGCCCGCGCTCTACGAACGAGACTTCGAGGGGGCCGGGTTCGAGTGGCTAATCGGCGGCGACTCCGGGAACTCCGTCGTGGCTTTCGTGCGCCGCGCCGCCGACCCGGAAGACTTCGTGCTGGTCGTCTGCAATTTCACGCCCGTCGTGCGGGAGGGGTACAGGGTCGGTATTCCGGAGGCCGCGTCGTATGAAGAGATAATCAACTCCGATGACTCGAAGTACGGTGGCAGCGGTATGGCGAACGGGAAGGTCGCGACCGAGGAAGTGCCGGAGCACGGCAAGGTGCATTCCGTGAGCCTGACTCTGCCGCCGCTCTCCGTAGCGGTATTACGGCCGTCCCGGCGGTAGTTCTCGGCGTACATCGCCGCTCAAGGATTAGCCTCAACCGGCACGGGTAAGACGTAATCCTTGAGCGGCGCGAATACCGTCAACACGATCAAAACTCGTAACTTCGGAAGGAAACGTTTGGGCGAGCAGGTAAGTACAAGTGAGCAGCGAAGCATAGTCTGGCCGGGAAGGCCGTATCCCCTTGGCGCTACGTGGGATGGCGGCGGCGCGAACTTCGCCCTCTTCTCCGAGAACGCCGAGAAGGTCGAGCTATGCCTGTTCGACGAGACGGGCGAGAACGAGGTCGAGCGCATCGAACTCACCGAGAAGACCGATCACGTCCTTCACTGCTACCTGCCCGAGGCCCGACCCGGACAACTCTACGGCTACCGGGTCTACGGCCCGTACGAGCCCGAGAACGGACACCGCTTCAACCCCAACAAACTCCTCCTCGACCCGTACGCGAAGGACGTCCACGGCACGGTCGACTGGGAATACCCGCATTTCAGCTACGAAGTCGCTGAAGATGACGACACCTTCAGCGAAGAAGACAACGCGCCCGGGATGCCGAAGGGTCGCGTGACGGAGGCGGCGTTCACCTGGGGCGAAGACCGGCGCCCGAACGTACCGTGGGAAGACACCATCGTCTACGAGGTTCACGTAAAGGGCTTTACGAAGCTCCACCCCGACGTGCCGGAAGAGCTTCGCGGAACGTACGCCGGGCTCTCCTCGCCCGCTGCGATAGAGCACTTCAAGAAGCTCGGGATCACGGCGGTCGAGCTTCTGCCCGTCCACCTGTTTCTCGACGATAAGGTGCTGGAGGATCAAGGCCTCAAGAACTACTGGGGATACAACACCCTGAACTTCTTCGTCCCCGACCCGCGCTACTCGGCGAGCGGCAAGATAGAAGAGTTCAAGACGATGGTCAAGAAGCTCCACGAGGCCGGCCTCGAGGTCTTCCTCGATGTCGTCTACAATCACACCGCCGAGGGCAACCACCTCGGTCCCACGCTCTCGTTTCGTGGCATAGACAACGCGAGCTACTATCGTCTCACGGACGATGACAAACGTTTCTACATGGACTACACCGGGACGGGCAATACACTCGATACGACGCACCCGAGGGTCCTGCAGCTCGTCCTCGACAGCCTGCGCTACTGGGTCGAGGAGATGCACGTCGACGGCTTCCGGTTTGATCTGGCGACCACTTTAGGGCGTGAGGAGCACCTCTTCGAGCGCGGCTCGGCGTTTCTGGACATCGTGCGGCAGGACCCGGTCATAAGCCAGGTCAAGCTCATCGCGGAGCCGTGGGACGTGGGCGAGGGCGGATATCAGGTCGGGAGCTTCCCGGCGGGCTGGGCCGAGTGGAACGGCAAGTACCGCGACGAGGTCCGGTCGTACTGGAGGGGCGACGGCGGGATGGTCAACGAGCTCGCCTACCGGCTCTCCGGCTCCTCCGACCTCTACGAGCACGACGGACGCAGGCCGTACGCCAGCATAAACTTCGTCACCGCCCACGACGGCTTCACCCTCAACGACCTTGTCTCCTACAACGAGAAGCACAACGAAGAGAACGGCGAGGACAACAACGACGGCGACGACCATAACCAGTCGTGGAACTGCGGGGCGGAAGGCCCGACGGACGATGAAGCGATAAACGCCCTGAGACGCAGACAGAAGCGAAACTTCCTTGCGACGCTCCTGCTCTCGCAGGGCATCCCGATGCTCCTCTACGGCGACGAGACCGGGCGAACCCAGAACGGCAACAACAACGCCTACTGCCAGGATAACGAGACGAGCTGGATGACGTGGGACCTCGATGAGAGCGACCGCAACCTCATGGATTTCGTCCGGCGCGTCATACGCATAAAGAAGAACCACCCAGTCTTCCGGCGGCGGAAGTTCTTTCAGGGGCGCAAGCTCCCCGGCTCGGAGTTGAAGGACATAACGTGGCTCACGCCCTCCGGCAAGGAGATGACCGACGAGGAGTGGAACACGGGTTACGCTCGGTCGCTCGGCCTGCAGATGGCCGGGCTCCTCGAGGACGAGTACGACGACCGGGGCAACCTCCTTCGGGACGACGACTTCCTGCTCCTGTTGAACGCACATCACGAGGGGATCATGTTCACCCTGCCGAAGCTCCCGGAAGACGCCAACTGGGTCGCCTCCCTCGACACCGGACACGCGAGCGGTCTCGCTTCGCGCGGCATCTTCAGGCCGTCCGCCCAGTACGAGGTCGGGCCGCGCTCGATGGTCGTGCTCGTCAGTTATGCCCGCGAAGCCGTACCCAACGACTGATGCCCGCCGAACCCGCGAACGACGGACGGACTCGTTTCTCCCTCTGGTCCCCGTCCGCCAGAACCGTCGAGATAGTAATAGAAGGCGGCGAGCCCTATCCTATGGAGCGCGGCGAGGACGGCCTCTTCGCCCGTGAGATGGAGGCCCCCGCAGGGGCGCTCTACCGCTTTCGGATAGACGGCGGGACGCTCGTACCCGACCCGGCGAGCCGCTTCCAGCCCGAAGACGTACACGGCCCGAGCGAGGTCGTGGACGTGGCCTCGTTCGACAGGCCGGACTTCGCGTGGAGGGGGCGTCCCTGGCACGAGAGCGTCGTTTACGAGCTCCACGTCGGGGCGTTCACGCCGGAGGGTACGTACCGGGCTGCCGCCGAAAGGCTCGATCACCTGCGAGAACTCGGCGTTACGGCTATCGAGCTCCTGCCGCTCTCGGACTTCCCCGGCTCGCGCAACTGGGGCTACGACGGTGTTCTGCTCTACGCGCCGGACTCGTCCTACGGGAGGCCGGAGGATCTCAGATCCTTCATCGCGGCCGCCCACGAGAGAGACATCTCGGTCTTGCTCGACGTCGTCTACAACCACTTCGGGCCGGAGGGAAATTACCTGAACGCCTACGCCCCCGAGTTCTTCACCGACCGCCATGAGACCCCCTGGGGCGCGGCGATGAACCTGGACGGCGAGGGCGGTGAGTACGTGCGGGAGTTCTTTATCCGAAACGCTCTGTACTGGCTGCAGGAGTACGGCTTCGACGGGCTTCGACTCGACGCGGTTCACGCCCTGAAGGACGACTCGGAGCGGCATTTCCTGACCGAGATCGCAGAGAGGATCGAGGCCGGGCCGGGGTCTGTGCGGCACATCCACCTCGTCCTTGAAAACGAGGAGAACGAGGCGTCGCGGCTGGCTGGTAGTCCCGGGCCGGATGCGGTCTACTCGGCCCAGTGGAACGACGACGTACACCACGCGCTGCACGTCGCGGCGACGGGGGAGGACGCGAGTTACTATTCGGACTTCTCGGACGCCCCGGTATCGAGGCTCGGGCGTTGTCTTGCGGAGGGTTTCGCGTTTCAGGGGGACGTGTCGCGGCACCGGGGCAACGAGCGCGGTGAGGCCAGCGGGCACCTCTCACCCCTGCGGTTCGTTTCCTTCGTTCAGAACCACGATCAGGTCGGCAACCGGGCGTTCGGGGACAGGATCACGGCCCTCGCCGCGCCAGAGGTCGTCCGAGCCATCGCCGCCGTGTACCTCCTTGCGCCGCAGGTTCCGATGCTCTTCATGGGCGAGGAATGGGGCGCGTCAACACCATTTCAGTTCTTCTGCGACTTCGAGGGCGACCTTGCGGGTCTGGTCACCGAAGGCCGCAGAGAAGAGTTCGAGAAGTTCCCCGAGTTCTCCGACGCGGCGACGCGGGAGGAGATCCCGGACCCCTCCGACGAGCGGACTTTCCTGGACTCGAAGCTCGTCTGGGAAGAGGCCGGGGATCAGGACCACGGCGAGTACCTCGACTTCTACCAAGAGATACTCGCCGTCCGGCACGCGGAGGTGATACCGCACCTGGAGGGGACTTCGGGCGGTCAGGCCCAGCACCGGCTGGTGGGGGAACGCGCCCTGCGGGTTCAGTGGCCGCTCGGCGACGGGGCGCTTCTCTCCGGCCTCATCAACTTCTCCGGGGAGGGATCCGGCGGTTTCGAGCCTGCGCCCGGACGGCTCATCTTCGCGACCAACGCCTCCGGCCCGGACGATGGCGGCAACCTCCCGGCGTGGACGACCGCGTGGTACCTGCTCGATGCGAACGGAGCGATTTCGTGAGGATTCCCCGCGCTACCTACCGCATTCAGTTCAACGGCGACTTCACCTTTCGGGACGCGACCGCGCTCGTGCCTTACCTCTCTGCGCTTGGCGTCAGCGACCTCTACGCCTCGCCGTACATGGAGGCGAGGCCGGGCAGCACGCACGGCTACGACATCGTGGACCACAACCGCCTGAACCCCGAAATCGGCTCTGCAGAGGACTACGAGGCTATGATCTCAGCCCTACACGAACACGGTATGGGCCAGATCCTTGACTGGGTCCCGAATCATATGGGCGTCGGAGCAGATAACTCGTGGTGGCTCGACGTGCTGGAGAACGGCCCGGCGTCGCGTCGGGCCCGCTTCTTCGACATCGACTGGAACCCGAAGAACCGGGCCGAACTTCACGGCAAGGTGCTGCTCCCCGTCCTCGGTGACCATTACCGCAACATCCTGGAAGGCGGCGAACTCAAGCTGTATTTCGACCCGGACGTTGGCGCGTTCAGCGTCGCCTATTACGAGAATGTCTGCCCGGTGGACCCGAAGACCTACGCCGTGATCCTGGACTCTGTCTCCGGCCTCGACGGGTTGCAGGCTGCCGAACTCAGGAGCCTCGCGACCTCCTTCGGAAACCTGCCGGAACGCGGCCAGACTGACGAAGACCCGGTCGAGGAGCGGGAGCGGGATTCCGATATCCACCGCGAGCGGTTGGCGCGGCTCTGCGCCTCTAACCCGGAAGTCCTCGCCGCCATCGAACGGCGCGTCGGGGAGATGAACACCGAGAAAGAGCCTCTGCACCGGTTGTTGGAGGAGCAGGCGTACCGGCTCGTGTACTGGCGGGTGGCCGCGGATGAGATCAACTACAGAAGGTTCTTCTCCGTCAACGACCTCGCCGGTATCCGGGTCGAGGATGAAGAGGTCTTCCACGAGACCCACCGCCTCGTCCTCGAACTCCTCGCAAGCGGCAAGGTGGACGGACTCCGACTCGACCACCCCGATGGTCTCTACGACCCGGCGGGCTACTTCGCCTGCCTCCAGAACGCCGCCCGGGAGGCAACGGGCGAGAACGTCTACCTGCTCGTGGAGAAGATCCTCGCCAGACACGAATCCCTCCCCTCGGACTGGGCCGTATCCGGCACGACCGGATACGAGTTCACGAACCTCGGGATGAATGTGTTTATAGACCATAACAATGAAATGAAACTGGATGCGGTGTACGATGCCTGCGTGGCCGGGGACGGCGACGTCCAGACGGATTTTCCGAAGCTCCTGTATGCCTGCAAGCGCGAGGTCATGCGGGGAGAGCTTGCAAGCGAGTTGAACGTGCTCTCACGCAGCCTCCTCGCCGTCTCCGAGGGGGCCAACGATGAGCGGTACTACGATTTCACGATCCACGTGCTGCGCGACGCTCTCACCGAGGTCGTCGCTAACTTCCCGGTCTACAGGACCTACATTACGCTTGAGGGTGATATCTCCGAGGTGGACCGTCGTCACGTCGAGTGGGCCGTCTCGCGAGCGATAAAGACCACGACCGCCGCCGACACCTCCGTCTTCGACTTCATCCGGAGCGTCCTCCTGATGGAGCGAGACAGTCTGACGGGCGTCGCGGGCTTTGTCGGGAAGTTCCAGCAGTACACGGGGCCGGTGATGGCGAAGGGCATGGAGGACACCGCCCTGTACCGCTACAACCGGCTCACCTCGCTGAACGAGGTCGGTGGGGAGCCGGAGTCATTCGGGACGGGCGTCGTGGGCTTTCACCGGACGATGGCGGAGCGGGCCGGACGGTGGCCGAACGCGATGCTCTCGACCTCGACGCACGACACGAAACGCTCCGAGGACGTGAGAAGCCGCATAAACGTTCTCTCCGAGCTGCCGGACGAGTGGGCCGGGACGCTCGAAAGCCTGAGCCGCATCAACCGCTCCCGCCGCCGCGAGACCGAATCGGGTATGTCGCCAGCCCGCAACGACGAGTATCTTTTCTACCAGACCCTCCTCGGTGCTTGGCCGCTGGAAGACGAGTTCGACACAGAAGAGTTCGCGGCGAGGATCAAAGCCTACATGGAGAAGGCGACGCGTGAATCCGGGGCGCACACCTCTTGGACGAAACCCGACGAGGAATACGAGGCCGCCGTCGTCGCCTTCGTGGACGCCGCGCTCGACCCCTCGGAGACAAACCTGTTTACGAAGGAACTCCGGCCCCTGCGGGAGAGGGTGGCACGTATCGGGGCGTTGAACTCGCTCTCGCAGACGCTCTTGAAGCTGACCGCGCCCGGCGTACCGGATATATATCAGGGCAACGACCTGTGGGATCTCTCGCTCGTCGACCCGGATAACCGCCGTCCGGTGGATTACGCGAGGCGGAGCGCGATGCTCGCCGGTTTAAAGGAGATGCCGCCTGAAGAGAGCGTCTCGCTGCTCGGTGAGCCCGCCTGGCGCGATGGTGCGCCGAAGCTCTACCTGACGTGGCGGGCGCTTCAACTGCGCCATGAGAGGCCAGACCTCTTCGAGCGTGGGGAGTACGTCCCGCTCGAAGTCGAGGGTCAGGGTTCGGAGCATATCGTCGCGTTCGGGCGGGCGCTGGACGGTAAGGCCGCCATCACCATCGCCCCGAGGCTCTGCTGCGACCTGAGCCGCGATTCGGACGGTCTGAACCTCTCAGGGAACGCCCTCGCGGATGCTCGCCTCGTTCTCGACGGGTTGCCCGCAGGCGAGTACCGGAACGTCCTGACGGGGGATAAGCTTACATTGGACGGGGGAGTTACGGTCGCCGAGTTGCTCGGGGGGCATCCAGTCGGGCTGCTCGTTTCCGATTGATCCCCTTCGAGCATCTACGGTGGCGCAGACGAACCTGAGAACGAGACCGGAGGCAGAGATGAAGACCTGGGAACTGCAGGACGATTTCGGCATAGGCAACCTGAAACTGGTCGAGAAACCCGACCCGGAGCCGAACCCGGGCGAGGTCGTGGTGGCGGTGAAGGCGTGTTCTTTGAACTTCCGGGACTATCAGGTGGTCCGGGGGCAGTATGACCCGAAGATGCCGCTCCCGAGGGTTCCGTTCTCGGATGGCGCGGGCGAGGTCGTGGCCGTCGGGGAGGGCGTGAGCCGCTTCGAGGTCGGGGACCGGGTTACCTCCATCTTCATGCGGGACTGGGTCGGAGGGGCCATCGAGCCTCATCACGCGGCGACCGCGCTCGGCGGGGCGATAGACGGGATGCTCTCGGAGAAGGTAGTCCTGCCGGAACACGGCCTGACCCTTATCCCCGACCATCTCTCTTACGCCGAGGCTTCGACCCTGCCGTGCGCCGCCGTTACCGCGTGGAACGGCCTCGTTACGAAGGGTGGCCTCAAGGCCGGAGACACGGTCCTCGCCCTCGGGACGGGCGGGGTCTCCATCTTCGCGCTGCAGATCGGCAAAATGTTCGGGGCGAAGGCCATCATCACCTCGTCGAGCGACGAAAAGCTGAAGCGGGCGAGAGAACTCGGCGCGGACGCGACCATAAACTACAAAAACAACCCCGACTGGGAGAAAGAAGTGCTGAGCCTCACGGACGGGCGCGGTGTGGACCACGTCGTCGAGGTCGGTGGGCCGGAGACGTTCGGGAGGTCGCTGGCTGCGGTCCGGATGGGCGGAAACGTTGCCATGATCGGCGTCCTTACGGGCGTGAAGGGCGAGGTTCCGACGGCGGCCATCCTGAGGAAAAGCGTTCGGGTGCAGGGGATCTATGTCGGGTCCCGCGAGATGTTCGAGGCCATGAACCGGGCCATTTCCCTGCATGAGATGCGGCCCGTCGTCGACGTTACCTTCCCGTTCGAGGAAGTACCGGACGCCCTGAACCATATGGGCGGCGCGTCGCACTTCGGGAAGATCGTAGTCGAGGTCGGCAGCTAGAGTCAGCTGGACGGAATTTGATCGACGGGCGTACCGAAGTTCACCGTGTACGCCCCCGACGGGTTGGTTTCGTAGCCGAAGCGACCGTAGACCGTTCCTACTCCGACCTCTTTCAGACGCGGATCGAGCAGGTTCTTGCGATGTCCAGGGCTATTCATCCAGCCCTGGACGATTTCTTCAGAGTCTCTGATATTCGGCTCGAAACCGGAGGACATATGATGAATCATTATATTCTCTGCGACGAACGGCGAGTCGTACCCGGCGGCGAGTGTCCTGTCAGAGGGCTCCATTCCTTCCGGCGTTTCGTGCGCAAAGAAGGCGCGTTCCATCATATCTTCGGAGTGTCCGGTCGCGGCTCGGGCGAGTTGCTCGTTCCAGCAGAGGGCGGGGATGCCGCGCTCCGTTCTCTCTTCGTTGTGGAGTCTGAAGATCTCCGCTCGTGCGCCGTCGAGTTCGACCGGCTCGCCGGAGCAGGAGGTCGAGGTTCCACCCTCCGGTTGGTTCATGCCGAAGAGTTGCAGTTCGGAGAATACGTACGACGCGCCGGAGACGAGCGCTATCGTGAGGATCATGACCAGTGCCTTCGATGTTCCGGAGCGCATGAAAGGGTTTTCGTAATCCTGACTCGGTTTCTTTAACTTCGAGCGTCGCAACTTCGAGTATCGAGGTCGGAGTGATCCTACGGTAGCAGTTCTCGTAGCTTTACGGCAGACCGGGGCGTATGATTACGCTCCCTTGAAAGCCGCGCCCACGACAGAAGTAGAAGAAAGTCTCCCGGTGGGGCGTTGAACGTCCGGCTGCTGGTGCTTGCTGTTGGCACCTTCGCAATCGGGACGGGGAGCTTCGTGTTTGCGGGGCTTCTGGAGAACGTGGCCGAGGGCGTCGGCGTCTCCGTGGCGGCTGCCGGGAACCTCATCACGATCTTCGCGGTTACTTATGCCGTAGCCGCTCCGGTCCTCGCTACCTTGCTGGCGACCGTTCCCCGGCGGGGGTTACTGCTCGGGGCTATTTCGCTCTTTACGCTGGCCAACTTCGCCTCGGCCCTCGCCCCGAACTTCGAGTTGCTGATGTTGTTCAGGGTCTTCGCGGCGCTGGGGGCGGCGATGTTCACCCCGAACGCGGTCGCGGTCGCTTCGAGCCTAGCCCCGCCGGAGGGGCGGGGACGGGCTATCTCGGTCATAACCGGTGGCCTGACCATCGCCTTCGTCATCGGGATACCGCTCGGTTCGCTCGTCGGGTCGTACTACGGCTGGCGTTCGACGTTCGTGCTGGTCGGGGTGCTGGCCCTGATCGCGGTCATCGGGGTCAGGTTCCTGCCGTTCCTCCCGGCGCAGCCCGTCGTGCGGCTGGGCGAACGTCTCGGGATGCTCAAGAGGCCGGAGATACTCGCTACGCTCTCGGTGATGGCCTTCTCGATGATGGGAGGCTTCGTCGCCTTCACGTACCTGGGGCCGCTTCTGGCGGGGATCACGTCCTTCGGTGGGGCGGGGGTCAGCCTCCTGCTCTTGATCTTCGGTGCGGCGGCAATGTTCGGGAACTCGCTCGGCGGATACGGGGCCGACAACTTCGATTACCGCCGGTTCGTCGTTGGCATCACGGTCTGCCAGATGGCCGCGCTCCTCGCGCTCTCACCGCTCACCGCGAACCCCGGCGTCACAGCGACCGTCCTCCTCTGCGTGACGCTCGTCGTGTGGGGGGTATCAGGATTCGCCTTCAACCCGCTTCAGCAGCACCGTATGACCCGCCTCGCCCCGGAGGCGGAGAACGTTGCCATCTCGCTCAACTCGTCGTCCATCTACCTTGGGCAGGGGATTGGGGCCGGGCTCGGCGCGCTCGTACTCAGCTACGGCTCCCTTGTCTACCTCGGCCTCTTCGGGGCGGTCGCGACCTCGGGGGCGCTGATCACCGTCCTCTTCCTTGTCGGTGGTGAGAAAACCTAGAATCACCTGCGCCCAGATCGGGTATCAAGGACTGGGTATCAGAACCGAAGGGTTTTTCAGACGAAAGGACTTCACATGAAGGTAGTGATAGCCGGGGCTGCGGGGAAGATCGGCTCGAAGACCGCTTCTCTCCTGATCGAAGCCGGACACGAGGTTCGCGGCCTCGCTCGCAAGGACGAGCAGCTCAACGAACTCAAAGGTCTGGGCGCACAGCCGTTCCGCCTCGACCTCGAGGCCGACGAGGCGAGCAGGATTGACGAGGCGGTGCGCGGCTGTGATGCGACCGTCTTCTCGGCCGGGGCCGGGCCTGGGAGCGGCGACGCCCGCAAGGAGACGATGGACTACGGTGGCGCGGTCAAGCTCATCGAGGCCGCAGGCCGCGAGGGCGTGAAGCGGTACGTCCTCGTCAGCTCGATGGGATACGCCGACCCCGGCGGCCGCGGGAAGATGGAGAACTACACCCTCGCCAAGCTCAAGGCCGATGTCGCCCTCCAGACGAGCGACCTCGACTACACCGTCGTGCGCCCCGGCAAACTCAACGACAAAGAGGGAACGGGCAGCATAGACGCCGCCGTGCAACTCGGACGTTACGACGAGATACCCCGGGCCGACGTCGCCGCAGCCATCGTCGCCGTCCTTGAACTGGAGAATACTGTGCGCCGTTCCTTCGAGGTGCTGTCGGGCGATACTTCCGTGAGGGAAGCGATAGCCGGGATCTAGCCCGAACTTTCCTCAAACCGCACGTGGTGGGCCTTCGCTCTTTCTCTCAGAAACCTGATAAGCCGGTCTCCCTCTTCCGAGAGTGCGTCCCTGGCCTCCGCCGGAAGCCCCCGGAAAGGCTCGACCGTCAGCACTGCCTCACCTCGTTTCTCCTCGACCTTCCATGTGCCAGCGACGAACCCGTCGACGAGGATCGTCGCCCGAACCCTCGCCGCCGAGAGGAAAACGAATTTCCTGCTCTCAGCGGCGATGATGCGGGACCGGTCTGCGTGCGAGAGGACGAGGTTGTCGTAGTCCGGCACGAAGCGCGGCGGGGCCGGAGTATCGGCGTCGGGCAGCGGCGCGTCGGGGAGGTCGAAGAGTTTTCTACCGCCTTCGTCCCGGAAAGTCCGCAGTTCGGGGCGAAGTTCCTCAAAGGTCGGTTTCATTCGCGTCAGGCCGGACCATACCTGGAAGTCCATGACGCTCGCCGGACCGAAGGCGGCGAGGTAGCGGCGGATCATCTCATGTGCTCCCTCGTCGGGGTCGGGCGTCTGACCGAGCCACGCCTCCGCAAGGGCGTAGGGAGGTCTGCTTGAGTATCCCCATGCTTCGCCGGTCGGGGTCTGGACGAGCGGAAGATGCGTCCGAACAGCGTAGGCGAGGGCCGACGGATTACGCTCCGGCTCGACTTCCGCAAGCGTCTCCCGCAACTCCGCAAACGTACACGGCTCGTTCTCAAACCGCACCCTCGCTGCCTCCACGAGCCGTTCGAGATCTAGTCCAGCGAGACGTTTGCCGGTGATGGTGGCTGAGGAGCGGGTGAGCGCGGCCTGAAGCGGACGCCGGAATGCCAGATAATCCCGCGCCGACATCAAGTGCAGCGTGGACCGCAGCAACGTCGCCCGCACGACCTCTTTCTCTACGAGCAACGCACACAGGTCCTCGCGGCGGTAGCTTTCGAGCCTCGTCCACAGCCCGATGTGCGGCGGCGAGACGACCTGCGCCTGCAAGGCGACGAGCCGCCTTACGGTCTCAAGCGGTGAGATACTTACCCGCCCGAGAAGCATCTGTCTCGCAAGCAAAGCCCGGTTCAACTCGCGCCTCGTCAGTACCCCTCGACCGGTGTCCATAACCCTCCTCCTCGAAACAGAAGATCTCAGAACAATTCTACGGCCGAACGCCCCCTCTACACCGCCCATATGCGACGCACCGCTGTACCTTCGCAAAGAGTATTCCGCATCACGTTAAACCGTTGTGGAAATCGTCATATTGTCGTAGTACACTCGGCTGATTGTTGATGCAGGTTGAGTAGTAAGAGTGGCGGTGTGGGTTGGATCAGGTACGGTCGCGGGTCTGGCGGGGTTTCGAGGAGGTTCGGGGCGGGGTTGGTGCTATCCCGCCGACGGGTCTGGTTCTCATGGGGATCGTCTGCTTCCAGCTCGGGGCTGCGCTGGCGAAGGGGCTCTTCGCGGAGGTCGGGCCGGGTGGGATGGTCCTGCTGCGGGTCGGGTTCGCTGCGATCATACTGACCGCCGTCTGGCGTCCGGTCTTCCGAGGGTACACGCTCAGGCAGTACGCCCTGGCCATGGGGTTCGGGCTAACGCTCGCCTCCATGAACTTCGCTTTTTACTCGTCGCTCGACAGGATACCGCTCGGTGTGGCCGTGACGCTGGAGTTCAGTGGCCCGCTCATGGTCGCTGTGCTCGGGAGTCGGCGTTGGCTCGACGCTGTCTGGGTCGCGATGGCGGCGGGCGGGATACTGCTTCTCGCCCCGATCGGAGCCTTTGGCGGCCTGGACCTAGACCCGGTCGGCGTGGGGCTCGCGCTGCTGGCCGGGGTCTTCTGGGCGACGTACATCATCTTGAGCGCGAAGACCGGGGCCGCTTTCCCCGGCATCACGGGGCTTGCGATAGGCTTCGTCGCCGGGGCGATAGTCCTGATCCCGGTCGGGGTCGCACAGGGTGGTATGGGCCTGCTCGACCCGAAGATACTCCTGTTCGGAGCCGGGGTCGCGCTGCTGTC
>JBPCNU010000065.1:0-6032 GCA_051000975.1 Rubrobacter sp. | reverse complement strand
CCGTGATGCGGGAGATGAGGTGGTTGATCGTCTCCTGCAGGTTCTGTATGGCGAGTTGCGCTTTCCGCTCTCGCTCATGCTGATGAGCTTCCTTTTTTCGCTTGCGTCCCGTATCGAGCAACTTGTTAACCCCAATGAATACTCCGGCTCCAACAAGAACGGCCACACCGATGCCCGGCACCATCCCCAACCCCAAGCCGACTGCCGCCAGCCCCGAGGTGATACCCGCCGCGCTCAGACCACTAACCCCGAGGTAAGAAACGACGAGGATGGGAGTACCTACCGCCGAGAGACCCGCTGCGGCGGATTTCAGGACGTCCGCCGCGTGGTTGTCGTCTATGCCACGCTCACGAACGTAACGGATCTTCTCGGCGGCGTCCTTCATCGCCGCGACTTGCGCGTCGCTTACCCCTAAGACCCGCTGAACCTCCGCGATGGCGGTTTCCTCTTGCTCAAGCGATAGACGGTCTGCAAGGGTCACCTCAACGAAGTTGAACATAAGCGCGAACCGAACCGTCTCTGGTGCGTCGGCAAAATGTTTCAGGCAGTCTTGTAAAGCAGGTGGTTCGATAGCATAAGCGTACAACTTCTGCCGCGCCTGATCGGACAATCCATCCGTGTCGAGCCTTTCGTAGATCAAGTCAAGCTCTTCCCGCTGAATCTGACCGTCAACATTCCCCATAGCAAAAAGACTTCCATAGAATGCTACCCGCTGCTCTTCGGGTAGTTGCTCGATAGAAAATTGATCTTTCTCGCTCATTATTCCCCTTCTTCACCGAAGCTCGTATCTTGCAAGCTGCTCGGTTCGAGTATAGGGAGACCCTGGACAGAACTTTGAATTGCCTTGCCGAAGCTCTCCCTAGCCACCACAGATGTGCCGGACAGACTAACGGATCGAAGTCATCTTCTCTACCAGCTTCAGGCGGCTTCTTTGGCCTTTTTTCTGTCGAGGTAGTTCATGGCCGGGACGCCGGAGATGCCGTGTACGATTATCGAAACAAGGACGATGAAGGCGACGGTCGCCCAGAGGAGTTCCTGCTCGGGGAAGTTCGCTTCGCCGAAGGCGTAAGCCAGATAGTAGATGGAGCCTACCCCCCGGATACCGAAGAACCCTATCGCATAGCGTTCTCTGAGGGGCATGCGCTTTCCGCAGCGGGAGAGGGCGACGAGCCCGGCGATTGGTCTGATCACGAATATGAGCGCGAGGCCGACGAGGGCGGCGGGCCAGGTTAGCGCGGCGAGGATGCCGCCCGCTATCGCGCCACCGAGGGCGACGACGATTCCGGCGGTTATGAGGAGTTCGGACTGTTCGGTGAAGACGTGCAGAGAACCGTGATACTCATGGTTTCGCTCGTAATTTCGCCCGGCGCAGGCCGCTACGAAGACCGCGATGAAGCCGTAACCGTAGAGAGCCTCGGTGAGGCCATAGACGATGAGTATGGCGGCGACCGCGCTTATCCCGGTGATGGCCCGCGCAAGCTCGGTCTCGGAGGGGATAGAGAGAACGGTCTTGGCGAGGACGCGGCCGAAGATCAAGCCGAGCACGACCCCGACCGCGACCTTGTACAGAACGTAGATCAAAGCCCACTCTACAAACCAACCCGAGAGTGCCGGGCCGGAGGCGGCGACCAATATAGCAGCGTAGGTGAACGGGAACCCCAGCCCGTCGTTGAGACCGGCCTCGGAGGTGAGCGCGAACCGCACCTCTTCTTCTTCGTTGCCGGTGGGGGCGTCTTCGTCTTTAGTACCTTCTTCGTAGCCCTCGCCGGGGGATCCCACCTGTATCTCGGAGGCGAGCACCGGGTCGGTCGGGGCGGCTGTGGCCCCGAGCAGGAGCGCGGCTGCCACCGGCAGGCCCATCGCCCACCACCCGAGCAAAGCGGTGGCGAAGATCGTCAGAGGCATGGTGATGCCGAGCAGAAGCCAGACCGTCCGCCACGCCTTCCAGCCGGGCGGACGGTCTATCTTCAGGCCCGCGCCCATGAGCGCGATGATGACCCCCAGCTCCGCCAGGCGCGTCGTTAAGGTGTTCTGAGCCAGCGGATCTATCTTCGGGAGCCCGAGCGGCAACGAGAACGCGAGCACCCCGAACCCGAGCAGCAACATCGGCAGCGAGACCGGCCGGTTCTCCAGGAACCTCGGCAGCAGCGCCGTCCCGAGCAGGGCCAGCCCGAGAACGGAGAGCATGACGGTGTACGGCTCGAAGAAGGTCACGCGACCTCACCGCTACTCACTCGCCACCGACACCGACACTGAAAGAGGCGGGCTCGTAGAGCGCTATATAGAAAACGTAGAATAGATAGAACAGACCGGGAATACACAACCGCCCGTTTACCCGCCGGAGGACCGGGCCAAACGACGGAAGCCGACCGGAACCGCCCGTAACCCCGCGAGGCTCCGTTCCCGGTGCTCCGGTTCGCAAGGGCGGGCGGCGTTCGATGCTCTGTCAGGCTCACCGGACCGAGGAGATAGCCTTGACAAGGCCCGGCTCGCGCATCGCCGACTCCCCGACGAGCACGGCGTCGGCCCCGGCGGCTCTCATGCGCCTCGCGTCTTCCACGCTCTTCACGCCGCTCTCCGCGACCCGCACTTTCCCTTCGAGCATCGGCGAGAGCCGCTCGAAGGTCGCAAGGTCAACCGTAAAGTCGCGCAGGTCGCGGTTGTTCACCCCGATGACTTTGGCTCCGGCCTGAAGCGCGACCTCCGCCTCCCGCTCGTCGTGGACCTCCACGAGCGCGGTCAGGCCGACCTCCCCGGCGAGCTCGATGTAGCGGGCGAGCGTCTTCGTCTCGAAGAGGGCAACGATGAGCAGCACCGCGTCGGCGCGGGTCGCGGCCTCCAGCACCTGCACCTCGTCCACCGTGAAATCTTTGCGGATGACCGGGACCCCGACGGAGTTACGCGCCGCATCGAGGTCGTCGAGCGAGCCCTTGAACCGCTCCGGCTCGGTGAGCACCGAGAGGCAGGCCGCGCCCTCCGAGGCGTATAGCTTCGCCTGTTCTCGTGGGTCGGCCTCGCGGATGAACCCCGCCGAGGGCGAGGCCCGCTTTATCTCGGAGATGACCGACAACCCCGGCGAGGCGAGCGCGCCCGTGAAGTCCCGCTTCGGGAATCGTAACGCTTTCTTGCGGAGTTCTTCGAGGTCGGTGGACCGCTTGAGTTCTTCGGCGCGGAGCTTCGCGGACCGGGCGAGTTCGTCGAGTACGGTCGGGAGTTCGCTCATGCGCCCGAGAGCTTGCGGGTCGCAGAGATGAAGCCTTCGAGGGCGCAGGTCGCGGCTCCGCTCTCTATAGAATCGCGGGCTCTCTCCACGCCGTCGGCGAGCGTAGCGGCCTTTCCTCCGGCGAAGATGGCGGCCCCGGCGTTGATCAGGACGATGTCTCGGGGCGCGCCGGACTCCGTCCCGGAGAGGACCTCGCGAAGGACGCGGGCGTTCGCAGTCGCATCGCCGCCTACCAGGTCTTCGAGCGGATGACGCGAGAGGCCGAAGTCCTCCGGCGCGACCTCGTACTCGGAGAAGCCGCTCTCGTCCACCTGCGCCACCAGGCTCCTCTCCGTCACGGTCAACTCGTCGAGGCCGTCTCGCCCGTGGACGACGAGAGCCCGGTCCACTCCGAGACCCCGCAGAGCCTCGGCCATCGGCAGCACGAAGTCCTCCGAGAAGACCCCGACCACCAGGCGGCGCGCTCCGGCGGGGTTCGTCAGCGGTCCGAGGAGGTTGAAGATCGTCCGAAACGGCAGCCCCGCTCGCACGGGCGCGACGAATCGCATCGCCGGATGGTGAGTTCTGGCGAACATGAAGCCGATACCCGCCCGGCGAATGCACTCGGAGACGGCCTCCGGCGAGAGTTCGATGTTCGCACCGAGGGCCTCCAGCACGTCCGCGCTCCCGGACTTGCTCGTCGCGGCCCGGTTGCCGTGTTTGGCGATGGTTACGCCCGCGCCACAGGCGACGAACGCTGCGGTCGTAGAGACGTTTATGGTCCCCTTCGCGTCGCCGCCCGTCCCGACGATATCGGTCGCGTCCGGTGGCGCGTCGACCCTCGCGGCGAACTTTCGCATGGCGCGAGCGAAGCCGACGATCTCCCCGGGAGATTCACCCCGGACGCGGAGGGCGGTCAGAAGGGCAGCGGTGGACTCCGGCGGGACGGTGCCGGACATGATCTCAGCCAGAGCCCGCTCCGCCTCGACTTCGGACAGAGACCCTCCGGTCGCGACCTTCTGGAGCGTCTCCCGAAGCACTACTTCTCGTCGTTCCCGGGAGAGAGGAAGTTCCTGAGAAGCTCGCGACCGCTGTTCGTCATGATGCTCTCCGGGTGAAACTGGACGCCTTCCACGGCGAAGTCCCTGTGTCTGACGCCCATGATAACGCCGTCCTCGGTGCGGCTCGTAACGATGAGGCACTCCGGCAGGCTCTCCTCCTCGATGACGAGCGAGTGGTAGCGCGTAGCGGTGAACTCCTGGTCCAGACCCCGGTAGACCCCCTCGCCGTCGTGGAATATCTTCGCAGTCTTCCCGTGAACCGGCTCCGCGCGCACGATTTCCGCCCCGAAAGCCTGCCCGATGGCCTGATGACCGAGGCAGACCCCGAGCAGCGGGACCTTACCGGCGGCGGCCTCGATCAGACCGACCGAGATCCCGGCCTCGTTCGGCGTACACGGACCGGGAGAGATGACGATCCTCTCCGGCGCGAGCTCCAGCACCTTCTCCGGCGTAAGCTCGTCGTTGCGGCGCACCGTGACCTCCGCTCCGAGTTCCCCGAGGTACTGGACGAGGTTGTAGGTAAAAGAATCGTAGTTGTCTATGACGAGGACGCGCATGGGAGACGATTCTACCGGATAAGTCAGAGTAGATACCGTGAGGCTCGGATCACGCCCGCGCCACATCGGGTACCTTGTACACGACGACGTATTCGACATACCCGACACACGATACAAACGAGCATATGGAGGACAGATATGACACGACTCATTACCGAAACCGAAGTAGCGGAACTGCTCGACATGCCGACGACGCTCGCGGCGGTCGAGGGTATCTTCCGGCAGCACGGAGAGGGACTCGCGACGAACCGCTCGCGCCGCCGCGCCTTCTACCCCGGAGGACAGTTGAACGTGATGTTCGGGGCAACCCCGGAGATAGACGCGGTCGGGACTAAGGCCTATACCATCTCGAAGAACGGCGCGAAGTTCTACACGCTCCTCTTCGACCCGACCGGGGGCGAACTACTTGCCATCATCCAGTCGGACAAGATGGGACAACTCCGCACCGGGGCCGCGACCGGGGTCGGGGTGAAGTACCTCGCGCGCGACGACGCCTCGACGCTGGGTCTGTTCGGGACGGGCTGGCAGGCCGAGAGCCAGCTGGAGGCCGTCGCGGCCGCGCGCGACCTCTCCCGCGTCGTCGTCTACAGCCGAACGGAGGAGAACCGCAGGGACTTCGCCTCTCGACTCTCCGGGAAGCTCGGCTTCGACATCGAGACGACCGACTCGCCCGAAGAAGCCGCCGCGCAGGACATAGTAGTTACGATGACCTCCTCCAGAGAACCCGTGCTGAAGGGCGAGTGGCTCAGGCCGGGGGCGCACGTTACCGCCGCCGGGTCGAACTCGTTGCTCAAGAGCGAGGTCGACCGGGACGTGATCCGCCGCGCCGGCTTCGTCTGCGTCGACTCGAAGGAGGAGGTCGGCCTGGAGGCCGGGGATCTTCTCGGCCCGCTCGAATCCGGGGCTGTCATGCCCGAAGCTATCTACGAACTCGGACATGTCGTCGCGGGCCTGAACCCCGGCAGACGCGGCTCGCAGGAGATAACGTTCTTCGCAAGCCAGGGGCTTGCTATTCAGGATCTCGCCGTCGCCCGCATCGTCTACGACCTCGCCGCAGAGAACGACACGGGCCGCGAGGTGGACTTCTAACTAGCCGGAACCTTCCGGGACAACAGAGGCCGCCGGAGAATAACCCGACGGCCTCTAGCTTCTTTGCGTGAAACTCTGGTTAGAGGAGGAAGCTCTTGATGCTTCCCCAGATACCGGAGTTGT
>JBPCNU010000064.1:0-4553 GCA_051000975.1 Rubrobacter sp. | reverse complement strand
TCTCGGAGAGGTAGAGCAGCAGGTCTTCGAGACCCCGATCCAGTTCTACGACGATGAAATCGTCCCTGACCTCGTGCGTCCAGCCATCGTAGCGAAACTTCCTGATGAGCTTGGACGTGCTGTGCTCCAGAGGAAGCCAGAGATAGAGTTGTCTGAGTTCGGTGGTTTTTTCGGGAAGGTTCTCGCAACGAGAACAGCCTCTCGTCCCACTGTGTTGCATATCTAGTGTCATGAACCAGCCTATTGTTATCGGGTACTATGCTGAGTATACATCGGCATTTCAGACCGGGTTCTTTAGCGACTTCACGCAGGAAATATCTCTTCTCGTGTCTCTTCTCTTATATCTTCTCTTCGGGCGTCGAAATCCACTCGCCTGCCACCATTCGTAAGGAAATGCGACCTCTGACACCCGTCCCGAGGCTCCGGCGAGCCACGAAATACGTTCTCGTTTCTAGTCAACGCCGCTGACGACGCCGACCGCTCTTCGGGTCCTCAGGGATGCTTGATTCGCACATTGTAGGAACCGCACTCCGGGCAGTTGTCCACGGCGTTCTTGAGCATCTCTCCGACCGGACCCATCACCCCCGGCACGGCCCGCGAAACCATTACCATCTCACCGGCGTACTCCGTGCCGCACATCCTGCACACGACCTCCAGCCGCCGGGTCGTCTCCCGCCGTCGCCCCATCCGCGCCTCCTACTCATCCCTCAGGTTCAGGTACTCATCCACCCGAAGCCTGAAGTCGCGGCGATGCTCGTCGCCTTCTCCGTCCACTACCAGGAACGTAAGCCTCGGGGTTCCGGGGTACCCGGCATCTCTGGCCGCACCCCCGAGCGTCTTCGCCCGCACCTCGAACCGGATGTTCTCACCGGCCGGGAGCCGGGTGGGGACTTTGCCCTTGATCTCCCCCTCGGCGAGCGCGACTTCCGCCCCCTTCGGGCTGACGCGAACGGACAGGATCTCGACCTCGTCACCACTCGCGTTCTCCACGTTCAGGAACACGTAGAGAGGCGATATGTCGCCGTTCGGGAGCGGATACGCACCGAGGTTCTGAGCGAGCTTCAACGGCGACGAACCGAAGACCCTCGATAAAAAGCTCACTTCTCACTCCGGGTAGCGAGGGCGAACTCCACGGCCAGCAAGAGGAGGTACGCTGCCGTTGCGACGAACCCGGTAGCGAACCAGGCGAAGTATCCGTCGAGGAGGTGAGACGCGGGATAAGAAGCAAGAATAGTCCCCCCGATGGACAGGATATGCACATTCCCCCACAGCGCCGGAGCGCGCCCCATCTCGCCCTCGGGCTCGCCGAGGTTGCCGAAGGCGAGCCTCCCGACGAGGCCGTACCCTGTAACCGATCCCAGCATGAAAGAAAGTGCCTGCACAAGGTTTGGCAGCCCGTGCGCCGCTATGAGGAGCGAACCACTCGTCCAGATGCTAAGCGTGTAGCCGTAGGGCGCGCCGCAGGCCGCCACCGCAGAACGAAGGCTCCCGGAGTAGCGGCTCATGCGGCTATCCGACCTCTACCAAGCCGTCGTTCCGCCGTCCACAGCGAGGATCTGACCCGTCGTGTACGCCGCCGCCGGGGAGGCGAGAAAGATCACTACGCCCTTCAATTCCTCCGGCGTCCCGAAGCGGTGCAGCGGGATGTCCGCGAGCATCTCCTCCTCGAACTTCTCTATGAGGCCGCCGCTCATACGAGTCGGGAACCAGCCCGGCGCGATGGCGTTTACGTTGATGCCGTGCCGCGCCCAGCCCGTCGCGAGGTCGCGGGTCATGTTGACTATCGCGCCTTTGGACGAGTTATAGCCGATGGTCTGCATGTACTGGGGCTTCCCGCCGACGAGGCCCGCCACGCTCGCTATGTTGATGATCGTCCCGCCGCTGCCGCGCTCGATCATGCGCTTCCCGACCGTCTGGCTCATGAGGAACGTCCCGCGCACGTTGACGCGCATGACGTGGTCGAAACGGTCCAGCGGCATCTCCTCCGTCGGCGCGCCCCACGTCGCCCCGGAGTTGTTGACGAGTATGTCCACCGAACCGAAGGCCTCTTCGGCCCGGCTCACGACTCTTTCCACGTCCTCCGGCTCGGTTACGTCGGCGGCGGCGGCGAGGGCTTTCCCGCCGCGAGCTTCTATCTCCGCCTTCACCTCATCGAGCGGCTCCTGCTTGCGCGAGCACACCACGACGTTCGCCCCCGCGTCCGACAACGCCTCGGCCATGTACCGCCCGAGGCCACGACCGCCGCCCGTTACTATCGCGGTCTTGCCGTCGAGCCGGAAGAGATCCATCGCGTTCAAGAAGCGCCCCCGTTCCCGAGCCTGGACTTCTCCTCATCGGCAAGGACGCGCCTGAGCAGCTTCCCGACGGTCGACTTCGGCAGCTCGTCGCGGAACTCGACGGCCTTCGGGACCTTATACGCCGCGAGCCGTTCCTTGCAGAAGGAGACGAGTTCGTCGCTCGTGAGGTCGCTGTCGGACTTCTTGACGACAAAGGCTTTTACCGTCTCACCCCGGTATTCGTCCGGTACGCCAACCGCCACGGCCTCGGAGACGTCGGGATGCTCGAAGAGGACTTCTTCGACCTCGCGAGGATAGATGTTGTAGCCGGAGGCGACGATCATGTCCTTCTTCCGGTCCACGATATAGAAGTAACCGTCCTCGTCCATCGTCGCGACATCACCCGTGTAGAGCCATCCGTCCCGGAGCGCCTTCTCCGTCTCATCCGGCATGTTCCAGTAACCTTTCATCACCTGTGGTCCCTGGATGATGAGTTCCCCGCTCTCGCCGACGGGCATTTCCTCGTTGCCGGTATCCACGTCCACGATGCGGGCGTCGGTCGAGGGGATCGGGATGCCGATGGAGCCTTCCCTCCCCTCTTCGAGGAACGTCGGGTTGTTGTGGGTAACGGGCGAGGTTTCGGAGAGGCCGTAGCCCTCAAAGAGTTTGTTGGAGGACTTCTCCTCGAACGATCGCTTCAGGTTGACCGGGAGCGCCGCGCCGCCGGAGTTGAGGGTGTCTATCTTGTCGAAGCCGTACTCCTTCAGGTCCGCGCCGGACGCCATCAGGCCCATGTACATCGTCGGGACGGCGGGGAAGAACTTCGGCTCGTTGTCTCTGACGGTGTTCAGGATCATCTCCGGGTCGAACCTCGGGATCAGGAGCTGCTTCAGCCCGAGGTCGAGCCCGAACATCATCACGCAGGTGAGCCCGTAGATGTGGAAGAACGGCAGCACCCCGATGATGCCTTCGTTGTTCTGGAACTTCTCCCGGTTGCTGGCGAACATGTCGAGCGTCTGCCCCACGTTGGCGAGCAGGTTCCGGTGCGTGAGCATCGCGCCCTTAGAGACGCCCGTCGTGCCGCCCGTGTACTGGAGGGCGGCGAGGTCTTCCTCCGGGTCTATGGGCGCCGGGGCGACCTCGCCCTCACCCGTGGCGAGGAAGTCGTCGAAGAGATAGTGTCCCTCGTCGAGCTCGACCTCACCCTGAAAGCTCACGACGACGACGTTCTTCAGGCTCGTCTCCGGAAGGACGGCCTTGACGCGAGGGTACATGTCGGCGTAGACGAAGATGGTCTCTGCCCCTGAATCGCGCAGGATAT
The DNA here is from genome assembly GCA_051000975.1 of Rubrobacter sp. GTDB lineage: Bacteria > Actinomycetota > Rubrobacteria > Rubrobacterales > Rubrobacteraceae > Rubrobacter. The sequence goes on along the minus strand of JBPCNU010000064.1, from coordinate 956 downwards.
GCTCTATCTCCCGCTCCACGTAGAGCGGGTTCAACTGCGTGACGACCGCTCCGAGCTTCGTGGTGGCGAAGAACCCCATGACGTACTGGGGACAGTTCGGGAGCATGAGGGCGACGCGGTCTCCCTTGCCGATCCCGGCCCCAGACATCGCCCCGGAGAGCTTCTCGACCGCGCCATAGAGCTGCGTGAACGGGATGTCCCGGCCAAAGAACGAGAGTGCGACCTTCTCCGAATGCCTCTCCACCGACCTTCCGAGAAACTCGAAGATCGTCCCCTCGAACACATCGGTCTCCGGCTGGACGTGTCCTTCGTAGACCTTGAGCCAGGGTTTCTCTTCTCTGAACGTAACCAAGATAGTTTCCCCTCTCTACCCGCCGGGACGCAGCCCTGCGAGATAGTTTCCCTTTTTCCCTGTTCTCTTCCTCTTTGAGGCTATCTTACCCAAACGAAGGCCGTGGAAAATACCGCTAGACGAGAGGGTTGCCGCGCTGCTCGAAGATACGGAAGGTGCCGGAGCCGAGCGCGACGAGGTTGGTGTGATCGTCGTGTACTCTGGCCTCCAGGGTGGCGAGTCGGCGGGTCCGGTGAACCACCTCGGCGCGGCAGGTTATGCGTCCTTCCTTCACCGCCCCGAGGAAGTGTACGTTCAGGTCCACCGTAGCGGTACGCACCCCGACCTCGGAGATAAGCGCGAGACCCATCGTGTTGTCCATGAGCGAGGCGTAGACCCCGCCATGCAGCGTTCCCGCCCCGTTCAGGTGAAAGTCCTGCACGTCTATGTAGAGCGTCGCCCGCCCCGGCTCGGCGTCCTGTACTTTGGCCCGGATGTGCCGGGAGAAGGTTATGTCCTCGTCGAAGTGGCGCGAGAGATCCGCCAACTGCTCTTTCGTAAGACCCCTCTTGCCCTCCGGCTCTCCCGACATGCTCTCTCGCGTCCTTTCGTAGCTTTCTACTTT
>JBPCNU010000063.1:0-10313 GCA_051000975.1 Rubrobacter sp. | reverse complement strand
GAACTACTGGTTCTACGTCAGGGACTAGACAGGGCTATCGGGTCTTCGCGGGGGGCGAAGATAACAACATCCGGGTTCTCGAAGACCGTGTCGTACAGCTCCGGGTAAGCATCGAAGAGCGACCAGTAGACCCTGACCTCGCGGTCTGGCAGGCTCTTGAAGATCACGACGTAGCGAACGTCGTATTTTTCGAGGATGCTCGCCGCTTCGGGGCTGCCCGGCTCCTCCATTACCCTCAGCACGTCTTCGAGTGGTTCCGGTCCGGTCGGGGGGAGATCTCGGTTACGCTTGATGTTCAACTCGGTGAAGGACTGAAGCGCCGAGTAGTTGCCCATCGCGAGCATCATGCGGCTCGGCACCTGCGTGCGCTCCGGCCCGACCATGATATTGCCCCCGGTGTTGTTCTCCTCCAGCCAGGCCCCGGCTGCCGAGATGGCGGGCGTCGTCGTGAGCCGCCCGCTAGGGGTCGCGGCCTGCTCGAAACCCTGGACCACCCTAAGCGTCGTGAGCGACCCGATCAAAACCACCGCCAGCATCGCCAGACCCCCGACAGACCATAGAGCCGTAAGGCGCGGGACCGAACGCGGTAGCGGAGAGCGTGGTAGCGGAGAGCGTGGTAGCGAGTGAAGGAGGGAGATGAGAGCGAAGGCCGCGAAGACGGCGAGCGGCACCCCGAGGTCGCGTCCGAAGCGTTGCGGGAACCCGGAGAGAGAGGTCGAACTCCCGACGAGTATGACGAGCGACCAGAGAAGCACCGTCAGGCAGGCGAGGCTCCGCACCGTGAAAGTCCCTCCCCGAAGGCCTGTGCCGGCTACGATGTCGCCGACGGCCAGTACGATACCGAGCAGGGCCAGCCAGGAGACCGGTTGAGAGACTATCGTGCCGAGCAAGTAGTCGAAGCCGAAGGGGTTCTGGGTGCCGATGGCCATGTCTACTGCGGCGGTCGTACCTGCGGCCTCACCGAAGCCGAGGGCGGCGTAGATCGTCCGGGGCAGATCGTAAGTGTCCCAGGCATAGAGGAACGCAATGACCGAGAGCGCCGCCAGCGAGAGGAAGAGAGTGACCCCCGTCCGGCGGTGTCTCAAGAGCAGATAAGGCAGGATGACCACCGAGACCGCCGCGAGCAGCAACCCCAGGTAGAGCCCCGCCACGGAGTGGTAGAGGACGACCGAGGAGCCGAGGACCGCGAACAGCGCGCCGGAGCGCCAGGACGGCGCGGCGTAGAGCCTGACGAGCGCGGCCACCGAGAGGACCAGAAGAAACTGCGAGGCGACGAGGTTCGGGTACATCGAGTCGTTGAGGTAGTAGTACGGGCCGCCGATCACGAGCCCGCCGAAGAACGCGGCCGCCACCCCGACCTGCCAGCCCCAGATGCTCTTCGCCAGCGCGTAGAGGGCGAGGGCCGGGAGCACCGTCAGGGCGGGGCCGAGAATCGGGTAGATTTCTAGGGGGTCCAGCCCGCTTATACGCGAGATATCCGCGACCACCAACTGGAACCCGGGGGGGTAGATCAGGTACGGCTCGATCCTCCCCTCAAACATCATTCGGTTCGACATCACGGCGTGTGAGTAGTGATCCACACCGCGTATGAAGGGCCAGTCGTACAGCACTACCCCCGAGTAACCCCGAATGAGCGTCGCCAGCAGCACGACCGGCAGCAGAAACCTTCGCCAGCCAACGGGCCGGGGGGGTGTTTGAGTTGCTTCATCGGCCTCTACCTGACGGTCGTGGGACTCGCTACAAGATGATCCCTCCTCGCTTCGGCTCTTGCGAGACCTCCAGAGATACGCTGCCCCGGCGAGGGTCAAAGCAGAGGCCACCGGTATCATGAGCTTCTGGACCTCGCCGCTCGTCTCGCAGTCCGGTCCGCCCCAGCCCCAGCACGAGGTAGCCGCCCAGAAGGCCTCGAAGAAGATGAAGTCCAGGGCCAGCACCACGGCAAAGGCCACAGCGACGAGCGCAAGAGAAGGCCGCCCGAGGGCGGGCAGAGAGGGTGATACCTCCTCCTGTGACCTTGCAGGAACCCCGAAGATTCGGTGAGCCGCGAACCCGAGCGCGAACACCGCAAGAACGGAGAGCACCGATATTAGCGTCGTCACGCCTCCCCCGGAGAGCCGCGCCAGCGCCAGCGAGAACGCCGGAACCAGCGCCAGCGAGAGCGCGACCGAGAAGGCCAGCCGCTCGGTCCTGCCCCCGCCGGTCTTGTTCACGGCCCACAAAAGCTTCGTCCAGAAATATCCCGGCAGCACGCACACTGCCGCTATTACCGGGAGTGCCAGCATCACTTCTAGTACCGTCTTCGGCTCCTTTACTGTCCGCCGGACGAGCGGACTTCTCCCGCAACTCGCCCTGATTCTACGAAGATTTTCACGAGCGAGGGCCAGTCTACGCTCACCGGAGCGCGGCGGGTTCGCCCGGCCGATGAGTCTACGGTATCTTTTTCAGCCACGCTCGGCTTACGGCGCGAAACAAACTTCGTAGAGAAGGCCCGTAAAGAAGGCCGCTCGTAGAGGTGCGAGAGCCGACACGAACCCCGCCGAGAGGGCCACGATGAGGGCGAGCCGCCCGGCTCGATCAGAGACCAGGCCCCGATCGTCAGCAGAGAGGCTCACGACCAGCACCGCCCGGCGCAGCGAGGATCAGGGCTACCGTTTCCAGCCGACGAAAGCGCGGTTCGTTCCCCACTGGGTAAGGAAAGGCTTCTTCTCTATGTCCCTGAAGCCCGTACGTGCCAGGCGTTCTACGATCTCCTCGTCCCGTACGTGGTCCTCTTCCTCCTCGTGCATCTCCCGGAGAAGGTCTATATCGTAGTGCTTCCCGAAGAGCCTCGCATGCACGCGGGTGATCTTGTGTATCAGGATCTCCGCCAGCGGCAGCGCCTGCGTGAGCACGACGTTCCCCTGCGGCCTCAAAACCCGGTAGACCTCCGAAAGCTCCTTGTCGCGCACAGAGCGCGGTATGTGGTGGAGTACGGCGACCAGCGTCACGGAGTCGAAGGAAGCGTCCTCGAAGGGGAAGGTCGTCAGGTCGTCGAAGACCTGATCCTCGCCCAGGCTGCCGCTATAGTCGAAGACGTCTATGCCGAAGCCGTTGCCGCCGAGGTAGTCCACGACGAGGCGGTTTCCGGGGCCACAGCCGACATCGAGGGTGTACCCGACCGTCTCCCGGGCCGCGTACTCCAGCCGCTCGGAGGCGCGGGAGGTGAGACCCCACCGGCTCTTCTCACCAGCCCGGAAGGGCAGCACCGCCCTGAGGGGGAAGGTTACCGAGTCAACCAGCTTCTGTGGGACGCTGCGTATCAAGGGTTCTCCTTACTTCGTGGTGAAAGAGCCTGTCGTAACACTAACCGTTCGCACTGATTTGAGAGCCATTCTACTGCTTATGCCCCTTTCGGCTAGAAGTGTATATAGAATCCCTGTTCAATGCGCTCGGGGCGCCACGGAGGCTCGGACGCGACCGGCGGGCCCGAATAATGTACAAGATGTAGCAGAGGGGCGGAGCAGTATGGTTTTCGAACATGTCAGGATAGCGGGTATCGTAGTCGCCGGGCTTTTCACGGTCTACGTCCTCGTGCGGTACCGGCGCGGGGGCTGGCGGCGGATGGACCTTTTGCTGGCGATCCTGATCGCCCTCGCCATAGCCGTCGTCTCGGTTGTGCCACGCGTCGGCGACCTGTTCCTCGGCCTCTTCGCCCTCGAAAACCGGGCCTTCGCGCTGCTGGTCGTCTCGACCCTCGCGCTCTTCGCCCTGTTTCTCTACCTCCTCAACCAGGTCCAGGAGAACAACCTGAAGACCGGCAAGCTCGTCGGGGCCATCGCTATCCGCCAGTACCGGGATCATTTCGGTGACTCCACCGGTGCGCTCGGTCGAGGCCCGGAGAACGATGAACGGGGCAAGCTCTTCGTCATCGTCCCGGCCTACAACGAATCCGGTTCCCTGAGGCAGGTCCTCTCGACGCTGCCGGAGGAGGTCTCGGGTTACAGGGTGGACGTGCTCGTGGTGGACGACGGCTCTTCGGACGGCACCGAGGAAGTCGCCCGTTCGGCGGGTTACCCGGTCGCGGTCCACATCCTAAACCGGGGTCAGGGGGATGCTCTCAGGACCGGTTTCGAGATAGCCGCCCTGGAGCGGGCCGACATCGTGATCAACTTCGACGCCGACGGACAGTACCGGGCCGATGAGATCGAGCGTCTCATACAGCCGATCATCGCTGACGAGGCCGACTACGTACACGGCTCGCGCTTCATGGGCTACTACGAAGAGGCCGGGAGCGTCAGACACGTGGGGGTCGTCTTCTTCTCACGGCTCATCTCGCTCCTCAGTCGGCAGAGGATCACGGACTGCACCAACGGCTTCCGGGCGATTCGCGGCTCGATAATCGGCAAGCTGGAGCTGCGCGAGGAGAGCTTCAGCGCGACGGAACTGATCCTCGAAGGCCTGCGTAACGGGATGCGTTTGAAGGAAGTCCCCGTCTCCATGGACCGCCGGATGGAGGGTGAGAGCAAGAAACCAAAGCGGCTGCGCTACCCGTTCGGGGTTCTCAGGGTCATGATCCAGACCTGGCTCCGGTAAGGGCAAGGCCCCGAACCTTGAACCCGATAACTGACCGCCCGGGACTGTAGAGGACCACCTGAGCTTTTTCTTCGAGCTGCTTAGACGACCTCAGCAGGGGATAGGGGCGGGGAGCACATATATTGTCGCCTCCTTCCTCGTCTCCGGGGTTCTGACCTATGCTTTTCACGCCGTCGCGACGCGGGCGCTCGGCCCGGAGGGTTACGGTCCGCTCGCGCTTCTGTGGTCGGCGACGTTTCTGGCGGTGCAGGTCCTGTGGGTCTCCGGCACACAGACCCTCGGACGCTATATCTCCGAGCGCGAATCGGTGGGGGAGGACTGGCGGCCTGTCGTCTCCTCGACCTTACGGTGGCAGATCGGCCTCCTCGCAGCGTTCGTCGTCCTCGCGCTGATTGCGAGCCCCGTCCTGACGGGGAGCGTCTTTCAGGGGAACTGGTGGCTGACCGGGGCTTTCATAGTCGCGGTCGCCTTCTATGCCCCGGAATATTTCCGGCGGGGTCTCTTTACCGGACACCGGCAGTTCTCGCGTTTCGGGGCGCAGCTTATCGTCGAGTCGGCGGGGAGGCTCGCTATCGGGGCGGCTCTGCTGGTGGTTGGTTTCGGCGTGGCGGGTCCGGCGGCCGCGATCATACTCGCCCCCCTTCTCGGGGTGCTTGCGGTTCCTCCGGCGTCCCCGGAGCCGACCGGGCGGGCGGGCTCGGCCTTCGACGCCGGGAGTGCCGCCCGGTTCGCCGCCCCGGTTCTGGCGTGCATGGCTATCGCCCAGGGCTTCGCGAGTGGGGGTGTGATCCTGGTAAGCCTCCTCGGGGGGACCCCGGTTCAGGTGGCGGTCTTCGGGGCGGCCATGATCCTCACCCGCGTGCCGCAGTACGTCCTGAGCCCCGCCGTCGAGAGCCTCCTCCCGCACCTGAGCCGCACCCTGGCCGTCGAGGGTCGCCGGTCCTTCGACCGGCTCGCGCTGCGAATATCCGCCGTTCTTTGCCTCGTAGGAGTCTCGATGGTCGCGCTGACGTGGCCGTTTGGCGGGTGGGCGGTGAGGGTCTTCACCGGCGGCACGGCCTTCGAGCCGGAGCGGGCCGTCCTTGTCCTGCTCGCCGCGCTCGCGGCCCTCTACCTCCTGTGCGACCTCCTGAACCAGGTCCTCTTCGCCCGCGGCCTCGCACGGCTCTCACTGCTCGCCTGGTTGTTCGGGGTTCCGGCAAGCGCGCTCTGCCTCGTCTTCGTCGAAGCCGACGACCTCCTGCTAAGGGTCTCCGGCTCGCTGGTGGTCGGTATAGCGGTCGTGGCGGCGGTTCAGACGATGTTCTGTTTTCTCGGGCGTGACGGTCAGAACAACAAGGGCCCGACCGCTAGGAACCTTCTTTGAGGGAGCCTTCCGTGAAGTAGGCGACGGTTCGGCGAAGCCCCTCTTCGAGGCCGACCTCGGCCTTCCAGCCGAGGAGCCGCGCCGCCTTGGAAGTGTCGGCGTAGTTTCTGAGGACGTCCCCCTGTCGCGGTTCGGTCTTTATGACCTCTATCCCGTCGAAGCCAGCTTCGGAGAGGACGGGCAGGAGCAGGGCGACCATCTCGTCCACGGAGGTCTCGGCGCTCGTGGCGATCTGAAAAACCTCACCGCCTACGTCTGGGACGGTCGCGGCGAGGTAGACGGCCCGGACGAGGTCTTCGATGTAGACGAAGTCTCTGGTCTGGGCGCCGGAGCCGTAGATCTCCAGCCGCTCCCCGTTCATCGCCCGCCGGACGAACTTCGCGACGGCGCTGTTCTTGTGGCCCGAGAGCGGCCCGTAGACGTTCCCGAAGCGCAGGGCGACCGTCTGGACGCCGAAGGTCTTGTGGTACGCTGAGCAGTACGCCTCACCCGAGAGCTTGCTCGCACCGTAAGGCGAGACCGGATGCGGTACTTTCTCCTCGCTCAAGGGCGGCTCGACCTCCCCGAGCGCGGCCCCGCTCGAAGCCGACACGAAGCGCGAGACCCCCGCGTGCCTTGCCGCTTCCAGATAATTCAGGATGCCCACGACGTTTGTGAGGCAGTCGAGGCGCGGGTCTTCGACCGACGGCGCGACTCCGGTGTTGGCGGCGAAGTGGACGATGACATCCGCCCCGACCGCCGCCCGGAGCGCCAGTTCCTCGTCCAGGATGTCGCCTTCGAGAAGCTCGACCGAACCGACTCCGGGGAAGGCCCCGAGTCCTTCGGAAGAGTTGCGTTCCGTGAAGTCGCAGACCCCGGCGAGGTCCTCGCGCGCCCCGACCGAGAGGTTGTCCACGACCCGGACGGCGTGGCCGCCTTCCGCGACGAGCGTCCGGATAAAAGCGGTCCCGAGAAAGCCGCAGCCCCCGGTCACCAACCAGTTCAATCGCTGCACTTTCTTACCGTACTTCTCAAGCTACGCCTCCGGGATGATCGGGTCGGGATTAAGGATATCGTCCACCGGTCGAGAATATACGCTACTTGCCGCGCAGTCGCCGTGCGGGGGAAGATATGTGTGACCGGTCGGGGCTTTGGGATGATCCGGAAGGCGACGTAGGGGTTTGGCTGTTTCCTGGCCAGCGGGTTCGATCAGAAGGAAAGAACATTGGTGGCGTCAACGGGTCGGGGTCTGGGGCTTCGAGCGGGTGCGGTACTGTTCGTCGTGGCGGCTGTCATGCTGATTACGGGTTTTGTCAGCGGTTCGGCGAGGGGCGAAGAGGGGCCGGACGAGTCGAGGGAGACGGCCGCCGCGCCGTTCCGGGCTTCGGTGCTGGCGAGCGGCCTGCAAAGGCCGTGGGGGATGGACTTTCTACCGAACGGGGACGCGCTCATAACGGAACGGGACACGGGACGACTGCTACGTGTCAAGCCGGACGGACGGACGAGCGTAGAGCAGGTGATCCCGGAGCAGGGCGAGGGTGAGGGAGGACTGCTCGGAATTGCACTGTCGCCGTACTACGCGAAGAATCAGATGGTCTACGCCTACGTAACGACCGCGACGGACAACCGGGTCATCAGGTTCAGGCTCGGCGGGACCCCGCAGCCGGTCGTAACCGGGATACCGAAGGGAACTATCCACAACGGTGGGCGAATAGCCTTCGGCCCGGACAACAAGCTCTACATCGGGACGGGTGATTCGGGCAACACGAACCTCTCTCAGAACAAGCGGTCGCTCGGGGGGAAGATCCTGCGCGTCAAGCCGAACGGGAAGATCCCCGGGAACAACCCGTTCGGAAACGAGGTGTGGAGCTACGGCCACAGGAACGTGCAGGGGCTTGCCTGGGACGCGAGCGGTCGCATGTACGCAACGGAACTCGGACAGGCGACCTACGACGAAGTCAACAAGATAGTCCGGGGAAAGAACTACGGCTGGCCAAACGCCGAGGGCGTGAGCAATAACCCAGCCTATACCAACCCGGTAGCCGTCTTCGACCCGGATGTCGCCTCGCCGAGCGGGGCTGCTATCTACCGGGGCAACAAAATCTCCGGCTGGAACGGAGACCTGCTCTTCGCCGCGCTCCGGGGCGAGCGGCTCTGGAAGCTTGAGCGCAACGCCGCAGGCGGCATCGAGAGCAGGCAGTCGCTTTTGAACGGAACCTACGGGCGGCTTCGAGCCGTCGAGCAGGCCCCCGATGGCTCCGTCTGGCTCCTCACCACCAACGGCTCCAACGACAAGGTAGTGCGCCTCTCGCCTCGCTGAGAGACAGAGAACGAGAACCCCGGACGCGTATCCAGTCGCGCGCCCGGGGGCTTCCTTTCGACCGGCGTTTTCGGGCTGGTTTCAGATCAGGTCTTGCCTAGCGACGGTTCTTCTTCTTGCGCCGCTTCTTCTTGCTCGCTCCACCACCGTTGTTTCCGTTGACGGCGTCTGGCTTCTTGTGCGGCGTTCCGGCGGTCGCGGCGGAGACGGGCTTCGCGGGGGTGTCGGCCGAGGTCTTGGAGTCGGTCGTCGAGGGGGTGTGTTCGACAATGGGATAGAGACGGTAAATGGCGACGTTCTGGACAAAGGAAATAACGTTCGAAGCGATCCAGTAGATCAGGAGCCCGGCGGGGAACCCGGCGAGGAAGAAGCCGAAGGCGACGGGGAGGAAGCGCATGATCATCTTCTGCTGGCCCTGCATCGGGGTGTTCCTGAGCGTTATTTCCTGGGCGGCCATCATCGTCCCGACGTACACCACGGGAAGGATGAAGTACGGGTCGGACTGCGTGAGGTCGGTGAACCACAAGAGCCCGCCCGTCCTGAAGGAATCCAGAGTCTCAAACTCCCGAATGGTGTAGTACAGGACGAGGAAGATGGGGAGCTGCACCAGCACCGGGAGGCAACCGCCCAGAGGGTTTACCTTGCGGTCCTGATAGAGTTTCATCATCTCCTGCTGGACCTTCTGTGGTTCGTCCTTGTGCTTCTCGCGCAGGGCGTCCATCTCCGGGCGGAGGGCCTGCATCGCCCGCATGCTCTTCGTCTGGCGCACGGTAAGCGGGAGCAAGACCGTTCTGACGCAGATGGTGAGCATGACTATCGAGAGCCACCAGGGCGCGCCGAAGTCTTCGTGGAAGGTGAGCAGCAGCCAGCCCAGAGCGTCGAAGAGCGGGTCGAAGATGTTTCTCAGGAAGGTGAGTATGCCGTCGAACATGCTTTGTTTGGTCCTTTTCGGGTCGAGGGTGGGGCGAGTCGGGCCGGGGTTATCGGACCGGGTTATCGACCCATCCTGCAAGCCCGGCGAAGAGGACGCAGAGCGGAGAGTAGAGGAGTGAGATCAGGACGGGCCAGCTTCCGGCCTCGGTCGGGGGCTTTCTTCGGAGATCGGTCCTGTAACGAGCCTGAGCGAAGTTCGGCCCGAACAGGCCGCCGCGACTCTTGAAGGTGATGAAGAGCAGATACCCGAGGCAGGCCGCTGACCCTATGATGGAGAAGAGGGCGAAGGCGTAGCCGATTTCGGCGTAGGCTTCTTCGTGCAGGAGCGCGTCTCCGAGTACGAGGCCGAGCAAGAGCGCGGCTGAGGCCAACAGACCCCGCACCCCGACCTTCTCTGTGATCTTCTCAAAGAAATCTCCCATAAGACGAGCCGATTCTAGCACCGATGCGGCGGCGTCCGGGTGAACTTTCGGGTGCATGAAAGCTACGGCTGCGATAATCTAGAGTAGGGCCGTTCGGATCTCGCGGACGGGGGAAGCAGGGAAGCGGGATAGAGATCCCGCAGAAGAAAGGAGGACTGTATGGCTCAGGAGCCGGAGGTTATCCGCAACGTGTGCCTGATCGGACACCGGGGCAGCGGTAAGACTTCTATTGGTGAGGCCATGATCTCACTCGCCAGCGGGCGGGAGGGCCGGACTCAAAGGGTTCTGGACTTTGCCGAGGATGAGGCCGAGCGCGGCATGACGCTCGGCATGAGCCTCGCGAGCTTCGAGTGGAAGGGCCGCCGCATAAACCTCCTCGATACTCCCGGAGACGGTGGCTTTATCGGGGACGCCTTTATCGCGCAGAGAGTGGCCGACTGCGCCGTTCTGGTCGTCCACGCTCAGGACCCGGTTCAGGTCGTAACGGAGCGCGTCTGGCGGCGCGGCGAGAAAGAGGAGATCCCGCACTTCGTCGTCGTCAACCACCTCGACCGGGAACGCACCGATTACGCTGAGGTCGTCGAGCAACTGCGCGAACGCTTCGGCCCTTCCGTCGTCCCGGTCAACCTCCCCATCGGCAAGGAGGGCGACTTCAGGGGCGTCTACGGCCTCCTGACCGACACGGCCTTCGACTACGAGACGGGCGAGCAGACCGAGGGGC
>JBPCNU010000062.1:0-3636 GCA_051000975.1 Rubrobacter sp. | reverse complement strand
CTGTCGAGCAAAGTTCTGAATTCGTTAGCGGGGTGCGGGTGTTTCGCGGTGCTCGCGTGCCGGTTGCTGCGCTCTTCGAGAACCTGGAAGACGGAGCAAGCGTCGAGCAGTTCGTCGGGTGGTTTCCGGCGTTTCGATGAAGCAGGCTCGCGTCGTTCTGGAACGTGCGGCGAAGAGTACGCGGGTTCCCGCCTGAGTGCGGATTCTTTTCGATCCGGGTACGCCTGTTTCCCTGAGAAAGTCTCTAAGCGATCATCACGTCTCGACCGCTTATGAACTCGGCTGGTCAACGCTGAAGAACGGCGATTTGCTCGACATCGTTGAAGCTGCCGGGTTTGAGCTACTCATCACGACCGACGGATCACAACAGACGGAAACCTGTGGTATCAGCAGAACCTCGGCTCTCGAAAGATGGCGATTATCGTCCTCACGACGACGAGTTGGCCACGAATCCAGCGCGACCTTACGGCTGTGATTCATGCCGTTAACGAGGGTGAATCTGGGAGCCACGCCGAGATCGGCTTCCCCGATGAACAGATACCAACGTTCAGCCTTCACGGGTTATACGTACTTCGAGACGGCCGTTTATCAGGGCGCGCTTTCGCCTGCTTGAGGCAGATAAAAGCAACGGAGGAAGGTCGGGAGGATATGGGGCCGGGCGAGTAGTTCTTCGTCCGGCTCCTCCCTCGCCGGGTGAGTCAATCTCCGACGCGCTCCGGGCGTATGCCGAAGGCTATTACCCTCGCGGCGATGCCCCGGACGAACGGTATTTTCGTCGCGTATACGAGTGCCTTCGGCGGGGATAGAGTCTCGTCGGAGTCGAGCGTCGGGGCGAGGACGTTTCTCTGGATAGCAGACTGAAGCCACTGTATGAAACGGGTTGGAAGCTCGCGGCGTCTCTGAACCTTACGGAGTTCGTTATCTGAAACGTAGCCTTTGACCATAGAATCTGCGAGCAGGTTCGCGGTCGCCACAGCGTCCTGAATGGCGTAGTTGATCCCGACGCCCCCGACCGGGCTCATCACGTGGGCGGCGTCCCCGATCACGAGCAGACCCGGCCTGTGCCACCCTCGACACATGCTCGACTCGACCGAGAGCAGGGCGAATTCTCTCCAGTCCGTGAGCGTGGCCGTCCGTTCGGAGAAGTCCGGGGCGAGTCTGCCGAAGGCCTCCCGAAATTCCTCGATGCCGGCCCTGCGGAGCTCCGGGTAGCCGCCTTTAGGGATGATGTAACCGCACTGCCAGTGGTCCTCGCGCTCCAGCAGGACCGTGATGTGACCGCTCCCGATGCGTCCCTGCAACCCTTCCGGGTCGCCACCTTCCTTCGGCAGCCTGAACCACAGCACGTCCATCGGCGGCGAACTCCTGAGCGGCTCGAAGCCCGCGAGCTTCCGTACCCGGCTCCCACGCCCGTCCGCCCCGACCGTGAGCGCCGCGTGCACCTCGCGCTCCCCATCGGGGCCTCTGTAGCGTACGTCCCGCACGACGCCGCTTCGCTTCACGAGCCCCGTTACCCTTGCGTTCATCGTGAGGTGGAAGCCCGGATAACTCTTCGCGTTTTCCGTAACGAACTTCAGGAAATCCTTCTGCGGCATGAGGGGGATGTACGGGTACTTCGTCTTGAGGCGAGAGAAGTCTACCGGGGTGAAGACGCCGTCTGTCGTCGGGATGTTGGCCGAGCGTAGTTTCGTGTGCGGCATCGCGAGTATCCGGTCGGCAAGCCCGAGCTGGTCCATTATCTCCATCGTCGAGGGATGAAGGGTATCTCCCCGGAACTCCCGGCCGAAGTCCGGGTGCGCCTCCAGAACGGTTACATCAACACCGCGCCTCGCGAGCAGCAGGGACAGGACCGCCCCCGCCGGACCACCTCCCACCACCACGCAGTCGGTTCGGGCTACGTTCCGAGCTACGTTCCGATTCTCCATGACTTGCACCTCTGTGCTTCGATCCCCAACAGCAAGATGTTGCCACCGGGGGGAGCGGCGATCAAGTACTCGTTTGCGTGGAGACGTGTTTTCCGTCGGGTCGGTAGTGTTTGGAAAACCCGTAAAAGGAGAGGAAAGGTAGAGAGCCAGAAGGTTCATTCGAAGGTTTTCGATGGAGAGGAAGTATTAGAGATGAAGAGTGCGGGACTAGCGGCGGTGCTGAGTTTCTTCGTGCCGGGGCTGGGCCAGATCTACAACGGCCAGATCACAAAAGGGATAGTCCTGATAGTCATCGACGCGATCAACGCCCTGCTCATGTTCGTGTTGATCGGCTTCGTGACGCATGCGATCACGATCCTCTACGCGATCTACGACGCTTACCGGACCGCCGAACGTATCAACGCCACGCAGTCTTCGGGCAACAGACCACCGTTCTGAGGTAGGACACCAGATCATGGAAGACAGAGACTTTCTGCTCCTTGAGAGCGCGATGCAGGCGATCGACGAGGCGATGGCGGCCGTCGTGAGCGAGGTGGAACGCGACCGACTGGACGAAACGACGGTCTCCCGACTCTCCTCGGTCGAGGCGGAGTTGCGGCGCAGCCGACTGACGCTGGAGAAGGTGCTGCGCGAACAGGCTCCGTGAAGGTCTGATAGCCCTGTTCCGATTCCGGTCTTAGTTGGTGCAGGGGCCGGTGCTGACGGGGGAGTAACGGTTTGAGGCGGTCTCGACCCTGCGTTCTATGATCTGAGCCGGGATGCCGTATCCGGCGTTGCTGGAGTCGGCGCGGCTCCCGAAGATCGTAGAGACGACCTCACCATCCGAGTTCACGGCCGGGCCGCCGGAGTTTCCCGGACGCACGTAGACCCGAAAGCTCGTAACAACGCGCTCTATCGGGCCTTCGTTGTAGGCGTCGCTCGATACCACCTGCCGGGTCTCGCCCGTCGTGGCGGCCTGGAGGTCTAGCGGGCCGTTGCCGGGGAACCCGATAACCGCCGCCGGTTCGTTGGCACTCGGACGGGCTACCGGGAGAGGCTCGGCCTCGAGCCCGGAGACCCGCAGCACCGCCAGGTCGTTGCGCCGGTCGAAGAGGACGACATCCGCGTCGTAGGTCGGGCCGTAACCCTGGGGTTGTACGCTCGTCGTGTACTCCCCGGCGACGACGTGGGCGTTCGTCACGATAAGGTTCGGGGCTGCGACCCAGCCCGAACCCTCCAGCCCGAAACCGCAGGCTATGCCCGTTACCTTTACCGTGCTCTCGGCGGCGGCGAGGACTTCCGGGTCGTTCAGGATCTCCTCCCCGGGTTGTCCGAGGTTGACTTCGGGGCCGCGAATGCTCGGCAGCGGTTGCAACTGAGAAACCGCCCGCGTGAGGAGTTCGGAGGGCATGCGATCTTCGAGCGTACCGACGATCTTCGAGCGCTCTATAGTCGGCTGTAGCCCGATGAGCGGGGGAGTTTGCAGGGCAAAAGTCCCCACCGCCCACACCACCACGAGCGAGAGCGTGAAGCCGAGGGCCGCGCCACCGATGGAGTCCAGAGCTTTGGATGTCGGACCGGCGATGCTCGACCTGAGAGAGCCGCTGACCGCCCGAGCGACGATGTCCCCGAGAACGGCAAAGATAAGGATGCTTACGAGCGTGATCCCGGCCCCGAAGATTATTCTTTCCTCGCTGGAGAGCAGGTGCTGGGCGACCCTCGACCCGACCGC
>JBPCNU010000061.1:0-5373 GCA_051000975.1 Rubrobacter sp. | reverse complement strand
AACCACGTCTTCGACGGCTACGGGCCGTGGGCCGGAGACCTCAAGGCCCGCCAGACCGGGAGCCTCGTCGTCTCCGAGGCTGGGAACACCTTTGCCTACTCCATCTGGAAGTTGCAGGAGCGTGGCGAGTTCTTCATAAAGCCCGCCACCAACGTCTACGTCGGGATGGTCGTCGGGGAGAACAGCCGCGAGGGCGACCTGAACATCAACGTCTGCAAGAACAAGAAGCTCACGAACGTCCGCAGCGCCGGGGCCGACGACGCGCTGAACCTCACCCCGCCGCGCAAGATGAGCCTGGAAGACGCGCTCGAATACATCCGGGAAGACGAACTCGTGGAGATTACCCCCGACTCCATCCGGCTTCGTAAGAAGGTTCTCTCCCCCAGCTTCCGCAAGAGCTAGAGAAGGGCTCCCCTCCTCTGGTCTTCATGCCTCAGTGAAGGCCAGAGGTACGATTTTCCGGCTTGACGGATCTTCTCCGGCTGCCTCACTGCACCCTCGATCCACGAAGGAGTTCTTGCATGATCCCGTCACATACGGACCGGGATCACGGCGAAGTACCCTCGACGTGGCGACCAGGACGGGCGAACATCTTATATCCGTTGCCGCCGCACTTCTTCGCCTCGTACATCGCAAGGTCGGCCTCGCGCATCAGGTTCTGCGGCTTTATGAGGCCGGGCGCACCGAGCGATACTCCGGCGCTCACCCGAGGGATGATGCTCTTGCCCTCCAGCTCTAGGGGCTCTCCCAGGGCGTTCACGAGCCGGGCGGCGACGTTCGAGGCCGTCTCTTCGTCTGCCCCTTCGAGCAGAGCCACGAACTCGTCCCCACCGAGCCGGGCGAGCGTGTCTGCGGGCCGGACGCAGCCGGCGAGACGCTCCGCCACCTCCACGAGGTACCTGTCTCCCGCCGCGTGACCGAGGGAATCGTTCACGCCCTTGAAACAGTCGAGGTCAAGGAAGATCACGGCCACGCACTCCACGCCCCCGTCCGTCGTCTCACCCTCCTCGCCGAGCAGGGCCGCCTCCAGCTTATCGGCGAAGGCGCTTCGGTTGGAGAGGCCGGTGAGCGGGTCGTAGAAGGCGCGTTTTCTCAGCTGCTCTTCTAGGAGCTTCCGCTCGGTGATGTCGGTGTGGGACCCGGCCATGCGAACGAGTTCCCCCTCGGGCCCGCGCACGGAGGCCCCGCGGGCCAGGATCCAGCGGTAAGAACCGTTCCGGTGAAGGAGCCTGTGCTCGATCTCGTAGTTCTCCCTGAGGCCGCTCAGGTACTCTTTCAGGACGAGGTTCTTGCGCTCGACATCGTCCGGATGCACCCTCCGCTCCCATTCCTCGACGCGGTTGGCCAGCTCGTGGTCCCTGTAGCCGAGCATCTCTTTCCAGCGCGGCGAGAAGTAGACCTCGTTGGTGGTGAGGTCCCAGTCCCAGAGGCCGTCTTTGGAGCCCCGGATTGCGACCTCGTAGCGCTCCTCGCTCCTTCTCAGGGCCTCCTCGGCTCGCTCGCGTCCGGTCACCTCGACGGCGTAGCCGATAATCTCCCGAAGGCCGTTCTCACCCTCGAAGGGCATCACAACGTTCGTGAAGGACCTGTCTCCGATCCGGGACGGGAACTCGACGGTCTCACCCCCGAAGCTGCGCTCGAAGACGGGCCCGACGGTCTCGATGAACTCGGGCGGGAAGAGTTCATCGAGCCGGCTTCCCATCCCCTGCGCCGTCGTAACCCCGAAGATGTGCGCCAGCGCGCCCTCGCAGTAGCTGAGCCGCATGACCCCGTCATCGCTGCGGCTCCACCGGTAGACGGCGTTTGGCAGGAGGCTTATGATCTTACGATACTCCTCCGAGGCTCTGAGCTTGTCCTGCTCCGCACGAAGACGCTTCGTTACGTCCGTCTGTATGCCGATGTAGTTCGCGAGCCGCCCGGCTTCGTCGTACACGGGCGCGAGGTGCAACTCGTTCCAGAAGAGCCGCCCGTCCTTGCGGTAGTTGCGCAGGATTCCGGCCCAGGTCGATCCTTCGTCGAGGGCTGCGCGCAATCCCTCGACCACCGCAAGATCCTCCTCGGGGCTGCGAAGGAAACGACAGTTCCGTCCGAGCGCCTCTTCCGAGGTGTAACCCGTGAGACGTTCGAAGGCCGGGTTGACGTAGACGATGGGGTTGTCCTCTAGGGTGGGGTCTGTGATGACTATGCCGCTCGGGCCAGCCTCTACCGCAAGGCCTAGAAGCCTTGCAATGCCGATGGAATGACCCATCCCGTTCATGTTCCTCATCTCGACCATGTCCTCTGGTTGTCGACTCAAGGGGATATGACTTTAGTGTTTTCTATTGCCTCTCCCGACATGCTGCTTCTGAACCCTCGTTACACCGCCGGGTAAGTTCCCGAAGGCGCTCGAAACGCTGCCCTTCGACTGGTACGACAAACTGGTATGACAAAACGGTAGAATGATTTGCAGGCAAAGTTTTCACGGGGCTCACGGGGAGGAAACGGTGCAGAAGGAGCGTTCGGAGTGGGAAGGCATACGGGAGGTACTCGACCGGGTCGTTATCCCGGAGATGTTCCGGGTGGAGCAGCACGTCGAGACCCCTCCGGCTATCGAGGACATCGGGGCGGCGGTGCGCGGTGCGCTCGAAGACATCGAGTTGCCGACCGGCTCGGTGGCCATCGGAGTCGGGAGCCGGGGCGTGGCCGGTGTCGGGGAGATCGTAGCCGCGCTTGTCGGGGCTTTGAAGGAGGCCGGGGCGTCGCCGTTCGTGGTCCCGGCGATGGGGAGCCACGGCGCGTCCACCGCCGAGGGACAGGCCGAAGTCCTGGCGCACCTCGGGGTGAGCGAGGCCACCGTCGGATGCCCGGTACGGGCAACGATGGAGACCGTCGAGGTCGGGGAGACCCCGGCGGGCGTCCCGGTGCACGTGGACCGCAACGCCTGCGAGGCCGACGCGATAGTCGTCGTGAACCGGGTCAAGCCGCACACGGCGTTCCGGGGGACGGTAGAGAGCGGGCCGACGAAGATGCTCGCCATAGGCTTCGGGAAGCAGCGGGGGGCGCACCACATCCACCGGGCGGGCTGGGGGAACATACACCGGACAATCCCCGAGGCAGCGAGGGTCATCGTCGGAACGGGGAAAGTAGCCTTCGGGCTCGCCACGATCGAGAACGCCGACGAGGAACCGTGCCGCATAGCCGCGATCCCCCCGAACCGGTTCGAGGAGGTCGAAGCCGGGCTGCTGGAGGAGGCGAAGCGGAACCTGCTCGGCCTGCCCTTCGACGAGATAGACGTACTGGTGGTGGATGAGATCGGCAAGAACATCTCCGGCGACGGGGCCGACCCTAACGTTACCGGACGCTACCCGACCTCCCACGCCCACGGCGGCCCGGAGGTGAACCGGATAGTCTTTCTCGGCCTCACGCCGGAGACCGAGGGGAACGCGAACGGCGTCGGGCTCGCGGACGTGGTGACGGAGCGGCTCGCCTCGGAGATGGATCGTCCGGCGACCTACATGAACTCGCTCACCTCGACCGTTCCGACGACCGTGAAGCTCCCGATGGTCGTCCCGACGGGGCGCGACGCCGTGGCAGCCGCCCTGACCATGTGCGCCGGGGTCGAGCCGGAGACGGCCCGCATAGTCCGCATAGAGAACACCCTGAGGACGCGGCGGATGTGGGTCTCGGAGGCCGCCAGGTCAGATGCGAAGATGGAGCTTGAGGTCATCGAAGGCCCAAAGCCGATGGACCTGCGAGAGGGCTAGCCCCGGTCAGTCCATCAACTGACCGCCGTTGACCTCGACGATCTCCCCGACGAGGTACCGCCCCGAGTCGGAGGCGAGGAAGACCACGACCCCGGCCACCTCCTCCGGCGTGCCCTCGCGCCCGATGGGGATGGCCCCGGTCATCTTTTCCCGCACGTCCGGCGGGGTGAAGCGGTCGTGGAAGGGCGTCGTGATGATGCCCGGCGCAACGCCGTTGACGAGGATGCCGTCCGGGACGAGTTCCTTCGCCATCGCCCTCGTGAGGTTGCTGACCCCGGCCTTCGCGGTGGCATAGGCCGAGGAGCCGGGGCCGCCGCCGTTCCTCGCCGCGACCGAGGTGGTGTTGATAATGCGCCCCTCCCCCCGCTCCTTCATCCCCGGCAGAACGGCCTGCGAGACGAGGTAGACGGACTTCAGGTTCACGTCCATCACCCGGTTCCAGAGGTCTTCCGTCATCTCCGAGAATGGGCGACGTTCCAGCAGCGACCCGGCGTTGTTGACGAGGACTTCGACGCTACCAAGCCCGGATTCCACCTCCGAGATCATCCGGGCGACCTCCCCGGAGTCGGAGACGTCACCCCCGACGAGCATCGCTTCGCCACCGCCCGACTCAATCTCCCGTACGACCCCTTTCGCCTCGTCCGCGCTCTTGTTGTAGTGGACGGCGACGCGGCATCCTGCGCCCGCGAGCGCGACGGCCGAGGCCGCGCCTATGCCGGTGCTGCTGCCCGTCACCCATGCGACTTTTCCGGTTAGCTTCATGAAGGTCTTCTCCTGTCCTGTAGAATCTTTCCTATGCGGGTAGCTGGGTGGTTCGCTTGGCTCTGGCGGCTTCCTCCTCTTTCGCGGGGATGAGGAACGAGCCGACGACGCAGATACCGACGTTGAGGATCAGGCCGATGAGCCCTCCGTTCACACCGTAGACGGTGCTCATCCCGAAGATGGTCATGCCGCCCGCGAGCAGCGCGCCCACGAGCATCCCGAAGAAGAGAGCATTCTGTCCCACGTCTCGGGTGTGAGGCGGTCGAGCTTGCGGTCCGGAACGTTCATCCCGGCGGCGAGGATGAGCGCGTCTATCCCGCCCGACTCGCCGATCTCATTTACGAACTCCTCGACCGCGTCTTGGTCCGATACGTCCAGCCCGTGCGCCGTGAAACCGCCGGCCGAAGCCCGTTCTTCTCCGACGCCGTCGCGCATCGCGTCCTCGCGGCGGGCTACGGCGTGGACGGTCGCGCCGGAGTCGAGGAGGAGCTTCGCCGCTTCGAGGCCGACCCCGCTCGACGCCCCGGTTACGATGACGGTCTTGCCTTCGAGAGTGCCGGGCATCATTCCGCCTCCGGTTCGGCGAGGAAGACCTTGACCTCGTTCGACGGGCCTTTTACGAGGTCGGCGAAGGCTCCGGGGCCGCTCATCAGCGGGAGTGGCGTCGAGGTCTCACCGAGCCCGGCTTCACCGGAGGAGAGCCATTCGACGGCCTGCGAGAAGTCGTCCTGCGTGTAGGCATATGAACCCTGCACCGCGACCTGACGCCGGATGACATCGTGGAAACCGAGTGTCGTCTCGTCGTCGTGGAGCCCGATGCACACGACCGTTCCTCCGGGGCGTGAGATCTCGATCCCGAGCTTCCGCG
>JBPCNU010000060.1:0-4281 GCA_051000975.1 Rubrobacter sp. | reverse complement strand
CTCCCGGAGATCGAACCCGGAATGCCGAGACGCTAGCGATGTGCCGACTCCTTGCCTACGCCGGAGGTGAGCCAACTTCGCTCGCGCGATATGTTCTGGAGCCTCCGCACTCGCTCGAAGCGCAGGCCTACGCCCCAGAAGAGATGCTCTCCGGGGTCGTCAACGCGGATGGTTTCGGGGTCGGATGGTATGCGGACCAGGGGGCTTCAGCCGGAGAACCCGCCGTCTACCGGTCCCTCTCCCCGATCTGGTCGGACGGTACGTTCCGGAGCCTCGCTCCGAAGATACAGAGCCGGATGTATTTCGCGGCTCTCAGAAACGCCACGCCGCCTCTGCCGAGCGAGCTGAACGCCGTCCCGCCTTTCTCGTCCGGGCGTTATCTGTTCATGCACAACGGGGCGATAGACCGTTTCCGGGAGACCGTGATGCGTCCGATGCGAGGGTCTCTCTCAGACGAGCGTTACCGGGGGATCATCGGGACCAGCGACTCGGAGACGGTCTTCGCCTGCCTGCTGAACCGCCTCGATGACGGCCTCTCCCCAAGAGACGCTCTTCTCGACACCATCCGGTTCGTTGCAAAGACGTGTCTTAGTTATGACACGAAGGCTACGCTCAATCTTGGTCTCACGGACGGACAGGAGATGGTCTTCACCCGTTATTCGACGAGCGGAGCGACGAACTCGCTCTATTACCTTGAAGGCCTCGGAGGTCTCGGAGGTGAGAAGTCGGTTCTGGTGGCGTCGGAGCGAGTGGACGGGGATGACCGCTGGCGTCGGGTTCCGGCGGGGTCGCTACTCAAGGTCGGGGAGGACGGTCGCGTTTCGGTAGATGAGATTCCACTTTGACGAACTCCAACGAAGAACATCCGGCGAGGGTCACGAAAGTTCATGTTTATCTGAGATGAGAGGAACTGCATATGAGAAGCAAAGAAGATAGCCATATGAGCATCACCGATCTGGGGCTCGCGGGGGACGACCTCGCGGAGATGGTCCGGGACGTGGGAGCCGGGCTGGAATCGGAGCCGAAGGATCTCTCGCGGTGGCCGAAGTATTTCTATGACGACGAAGGGTCGCAGCTCTTCGAGGAGATCACGGCCCAGCCCGAGTACTACCAGATGAGAACGGAACTCGGGATCCTCGAAGAATGTTCACCGGAGATCATCACGAGGGTGGACTGTCGGGAGATCATCGAGCTCGGCTCCGGCTCCTCCATCAAGACCCGCACCTTGATCGAAGCCATGCTCACCCACGCGAACGGCTCGGGTGCGACCTACTGCCCCCTCGATGTCTCCGAAGGCATCCTCGTCGAGAGCGGCGAACGCCTCATGGCCGACTATCCGGACCTCGACGTTCACGGCTACGTCGGGGACTTCGGCGGCGGCTCGGTCGGGCGCGTGCTCGCCGGGGAGCCGGAGGGCGGCGGCAGGCTCGTCGTCTTCCTCGGCGGGACCATCGGCAACTTCGTCCCCGAAGAACGGACCGCCTTCCTCTCTGAGATCAGGGAAGCCCTCGGCCCGGAAGATGCCTTACTGCTCGGCATCGACCTCGTCAAGGATAGAGAGACCCTGGAGGCCGCCTACGACGACGCAGCGGACGCCACCGCCCGGTTCAACAAGAACCTCCTGAACGTCCTCAACGAAAAGCTCGCCGGAGAGTTCGATCCGGCCTTATTCGACCACAGAGCCGTCTACGACGAGGAAAACGAACGAATAGAGATGTGGCTCCACTCGACGAAGAGCCAGTCCATCTCCGTCGGGAAACTGGGCGAAGAGATCCGTTTCGAGCAAAGCGAGGGCATGAGGACCGAACTCAGCCACAAGTTCACCCCCGACTCGGCGAGGGAGGTTCTGGCGGTGTCTGGCCTCGGCCTCGTCAACCTCTACACCGACGAGAAAGGACTCTTCGGCCTCGTGCTCGCGAAGGGCGGCAACTAGAAGTTAGCCCCGGCGGGCGATGATCCAGATAGCGTGGATGATGCCCGGCACGAAGCCGAGGATGGTTAGTATGATGTTGATCCAGAACTGCACCCCGATGCCGACCGTCAGGAAGACGCCGAGCGGTGGCAGCAGCACGGCAGCTACTATCCTGAGTATGTTCATATTCTCTCCTGTCTGTGGCCCTGATCACTGATACGAACGGTTTTGCGGAAGGTTCTACCCGCATCGCGGCTCCGGTACGCCGGGTGTAGTATTCGTAGTGGGAATGATGGGAAACCAGGAAAGGATCACGCATGGACTTGCGCTCCGCACAGAAGCAGCTGAAGGACCGATACCGCAGCGCGCCGGACTCGTCGAAGATCACGCTCAAGGCGACCGGGAGCGAGACGGATGCCCCGATCTCCTGCTCCGTGGATATTGGCCGGGCCATATACGCCGCCGAAGCCCACACCGGGGTCGGGGGTGCGGGGACGGCGGCCTGTTCCGGGGACTTGCTGCTCGGCGCGCTCGCGGCTTGCGCCCAGATCACCTGCCAGATGGTCGCCACCGCTATGAACGTCCCGACTTCCAGCATCTCCGCCACCGCCGAAGGCGACCTGGACCTTGCCGGAACGCTTGGTATCTCCAAAGAGGCCCCGGTCGGCTTCACAAGCATCCGCCTCATACTCGACATAAACGCTCCCGACGCAACCGCCGACCAGATAGACTCTCTGCGCGAAAAAACCGAGCAATACTGCGTAGTCATGCAGACACTCAAGAACCCGCCGACGGTAACGGCGAAGTGGCGTCAGGCATAACCTTCCACACATCCCCCATCGGAATATTCGGAGTTTTATAGAATCCACCCTTGACTTCAAGCGTACTCGAAGGTTTAGCATCGGCTTCAGGAAGCGTAAGTCAGCGATGCGTCGAGAGGAGTCGTGAGGTGAGAGCGACAGATGAAATGAATGCAGGGGATCACGAGTCGGTCTTGCTCGCGGGGAGTGTCAGCGTTCACGAACGTCGCAACGAGATGGTTCGTACTCCCGGCGCTGGGGTATAGAATTTCAGTAACATCATACGGTTACGAGAATGCAAAGATCCAACGCGGGTTCGTAGACGAGCTTCGTCGGGTCTACGGCGAGAGAGCCTCGTCGTTACTGGAGGAAATTTTGAGAAGTAGGGTTGAATCGGGTTCGGTGTTTTCGGTGGTCCGGGCTTGAGTACGTTCTGGAGGCTGATGGCCTTCACTCGCGGGAGTGGCCGGCTCCTCATCATCGGGTTTATCTGTGCTGCGGGGTACACGGCGACGACTTTGTTTATCCCGTACGTCGTTGGGCGGGGCGTCGATCACATCGGAGAGTTGCGCTCCGGGGGGAGCGTCTCGCTCGACGGGACTCTGGTGTGGATCTCGGTCGCAGCCCTCGGCGTCGCCGTCCTCAGGTACGTCTTCAGCGGCCTGCGACGCTACACGACGAATAACCTGAGCCACGTCGTCGAGTACCGGATGCGTAACGCGCTGTTTGCGAAGAAGCTTGGCCTCTCGCACTCCTTCTACGACGACGCCTCGACCGGGGAACTCGTCAGCCGCTCAACGAACGACCTGCGGGTCATAAGGTTCTTCGTCGGCTGGGGGATGTTCCAGATGTTCATAAGCGTCCTGACGCTCGTCATCGTCTCCGTTATCCTTTTGTATACCGCGCCGGGCCTCGCGGCGATAGTCCTCTTGCCGATGCCGATACTCGCGCTGGCGGCGTGGCGGTTCGCGAGCCAGGTACATCCCATTTTCAAGCGCATCCAGAGCAAGCTCGCGGGCGTGACGACGAGCGTTCAGGAGAACGTATCGGGCATTCGGGTCGTCAAGAGCTTCTCCCGCGAGCCGTTCGAGTCCGACCGCTTCGGCGGCCGGGCCGAGGGCGTGATGAACGAGACCCTCGCCGCCCGCACGCTCCGGGCCTTCTACATCCCCGGCATGACGTTCCTGCCCGCAGTGTCCGTCGTGCTGCTCATCTTCTTCGGAGGTCGGGCGGTCGTTGCCGGGGAACTCTCGCTCGGGGCTTTCGTCAGCTTCCAGTTGTATCTCATGCAGCTGGTCTGGCCGATGCAGGGGTTCGGTCTCGTCGTGGATCAGGGCCAGAGAGCCGTCGCCGCCGGGGAACGCATCTTCGAAGTCCTCGATGCCGAAACGGAAGTCAAGCAGCCCACAGACCCGAAACCCCTGCCCGAAGGCTCGCTCTCCGTCGAGTTCGACGAGATAGTGTTCGCCTACGGGACGGGCGAGAAAGTCCTTGAAGACCTCGACCTCACAGTGAAAGCCGGAGAGACGGTCGCGGTAGTCGGGGCGACGGGGGCCGGGAAGTCCACCC
>JBPCNU010000059.1:0-8256 GCA_051000975.1 Rubrobacter sp. | reverse complement strand
GGGAACGCCTACGAGGTGAGAGACTTGGACCTGCGCCGGAGCCGGGCCGAAGCCAGGCGAGTTCCGAACAAGTTCCATACTCGCCCGCGTGTCGAGACGGACGTGGAGATCATAGAGGAGCTCGCCGAGAGGCCGCTCGCAAACGGAGCGACGCTTCACCGGGGCTTCGTCAGAACCACGGACACGGTAACGCACTACAAGAAGATCCAGGTCGCCGACGATAAAGAGATCGGTGTCTTCCCGCTCGACCTGCCGGACGTCACGCTGACGACGCAGGCGTTCTGGCTGACGCTGCCGCAGATCCCGCGTGGCGCGAGGCCGAGCTTCGAGAGTTTCGGCGGGGCCCTGCACGCGGCGGAGCACGCCATGATCGGCCTCCTGCCCCTGTTCGCGATGTGCGACCGGGCGGATATCGGGGGGCTCTCTATCCCGACGCACCGCCAGACGCGCCTCCCGACGGTCTTCGTCTATGACGGTTATCCGGGCGGGGTCGGCATCTCCGAGCGTGGCTTCGAGGCGTTCTCGGTACTTGCAAGGGACACTCTAGGCGTAATAACGCGCTGTCCGTGCGAGCGGGGTTGCCCGGCGTGCATCCAGTCCCCGAAGTGCGGCAACTGGAACGAGCCGCTGAGCAAATCCGGGGCGGTAGAGGTGCTCCGGTTCGCGCTCGGTCAGGTGAGCGTATACCCGACGCTCGGGAGCGGCGAGAAGTAGTCAGCGACCGGGCTTCTCAAGCTGTAGTATCCGCTCAGGGTAGAGTTCCGATAGTTGTAGATCCGAGGAGGAGAGATGGCCGAGCAGGATTCCGAGCGACGCGTCGCGCTGGTGAGCGGCGGCAACCGGGGGATAGGATTGGAAGTTTGCCGGCAACTCGCCGAACGGAGTTTCACCGTCTTCCTCGGATCTCGCGACGAGGCTAAGGGCCGCGAGGCCGCCGAGACCATCGACGGAGATGTACGCGCCTGTCAACTCGACGTTACGGATGGGGCAAGCGTCGAGGCGGCGATAGAAAACATCGAGTCCGGTTTCGGGCGGCTCGACGCGCTGGTAAACAACGCCGGGATTTCGAGCGGTCGGGAGCAGCGCGGGGTAGACGTTGACCTCGACCTCGTCCGGGACGCGCTCGAAGCGAACCTGCTCGGGGCGTGGCGGCTCTCCGAGGCGGCTATCCCCCTGATGCAGAAGAACGGCTACGGTCGCATCGTCAATGTGTCGAGCGCGCTCGGCGCTATAACGGACATGGGCGGCGGGAACCCGGCCTACCGGGTCTCGAAAGCCGGGCTGAACGCCCTGACCCGCATCCTCGCCGCCGAACTGCGCGGCACCGGAATCCTCGTCAACTCCGTCTGTCCCGGCTGGGTCGCCACCGAGATGGGCGGCCAGAATGCCTCGCGCGGCGTCGAAGAAGGCGCGGAGCCGCTCGTCTGGGCTGCGACGCTCTCCAATCGAGGCCCGACCGGAAGCTTCTTCCGCGACCGCCAATCCGTCCCCTGGTAGGAGATTCCTCTGCCGTGAAGTTCCACGTTTACCCTTGATAGCCATCAAGGAGCACAGCCGGAATGTAACACTCAGACGCAATGCAAGAAACCTGCGGCGTTTCAGCATATCTTGCGCCACGTTTCTCGAGGAACGTACGGGCTATCGCTGCCCCGGAGGGGAGTACTGCAGGGGAATGTCATGAGTTCGCGTCTTACGGAGCGAGAGATATTCGCACTCGGCGTTCCACTCGTTCGTCGGGTCGAGTTGCTGGACGAGGTGACCTCGACTCAGGTTGTAGCTCGGGAGCTTGCGGCGGCGGGCGCGCCGGATGGGACGCTCGTGCTGGCCTGCAGGCAGGCCGGGGGTAAGGGGAGGCTCGGCCGGGACTGGGGTTCGCCGGAGGGTGGACTGTGGATGTCTCTGCTGCTCAGGCCGGAGTTTGCGCCGCAGCTTGCGCCACGCATTACGCAGAGCGCGGCGGTTGCGGTAGCGAAGACGCTCATCGAGTTCGGGATTCTAGCGAAGGTAAAGTGGCCCAACGACATCCTCGTAGATGGGCGCAAGATATGCGGAGTCCTGGCGGAATCGAAGATGACCTTCGGCGAGGGCGGCGTAAGACTCGATCATGCCGTCCTCGGCATCGGCCTGAACGTCAACCTCGACCCGGAAGACCTCGGCCTCTCGGAGTATCAGGCCGCGAGCGTGCGAGGCGAGCTCGGGCGTGGGGTTCCTCTTCTGGAGTTGCTCTCGAAGCTTTTGCCGAAGCTTGCGACGGAACTCAACGACGTAGAGGACTTCAGGGGGACTTTGCGGGATCTCAAGAACCTCAGCGATACGCTCGGCAGGTGTGTCAGGGTGCGGCGGCTCGGAGAGGTCGTCGAGGGTGTTGCGGTCGAGATAGACCCGGAAGGGACTTTGATCCTCTCCACCGAAAACGGACTCGTGCAGCTCTTCGAAGGCGATGTGGAGTATCTGAGGGGACTGTGAGCTCCAGCTCCGGTAAAAGCCTTCGAGATAGGGGAAGATAAAGCCCCAGGGAATCGGAGAGACGATCAGAAGAGTTTAGAAGAGGTCGGGAAAGATCTGGAGAGAAAGGTGGGAGGGTTGGGAGGTCTGGCCGAGATCACGACGCTCAGGGAAGCCGTCGCGGAGCTGGTACACGACGGGGATGAGGTGGCTCTGGAGGGTTTCACGCACCTCATCCCTACGGCGGCGACGCATGAGATCATCCGTCAGAAACGGTGCGATCTCACCCTCGTTCGCATGACGCCGGACCTCATCTACGATCAGCTCATCGGATCCGGGTGCGCCCGTAAACTCGTCTTTTCCTGGGGCGGAAACCCCGGCGTCGGCTCCCTCCACCGCTTCCGGGAAGCCATCGAAAAGGATTACCCGCAGCCGCTGGAGATCGAAGAACACTCTCACGCCGGGATGGCGAATCGCTACGTCGCCGGAGCTTCGGGGCTGCCGTTCGCCGTGCTGCGCGGCTACTTCGGGACCGACCTCCCGAAGGTAACGAAGACCATCGCCCCCATAACCTGCCCGTTCACCGGGGAGGAACTCATGGCCGTCCCAGCGGTGAACCCGGATGTTGCGATCATCCACGCCCAGCAGGCTGACCGCAAGGGCAACGTCCATCTCTGGGGTATCCCGGGCATTCAGAAAGAGGCCGTGCTCTCGGCCAAGCGGGCGATAGTAACGGTCGAAGAAGTGGTGGATTCCTTCGAGCCGAAGCCGTTCGGGATGGTCATACCGTCCGTCGCTATCTCTGCGGTCTGCGGGGTTCCGAAGGGCGCGCATGCGTCCTACGCCCACGATTATTACGCGCGCGACAACGCTTTCTATGAGGCCTGGGACCCGGTCGGACGCGATCGGGAGAAGTTCTCCCGGTGGATGCAGGAGCACATCCACGACACCGAAGACTACGCTGAATACCTCGAACTCATCGAGTCCGAAGGGCTGGTGCGGGCATGGGCGACGAGATGAATCACGAGATGAACTACACCCCGGACGAGATGATGGCGGTCGCGGCGTCGAGGGAGTTGTCGGACGGTGTGGTGTGTTTCGTCGGCATCGGGCTCCCGAGCGAGGCGGCGAACCTGGCGAGGCTCACGCACGCGCCGGAGGTTACCCTGATCTACGAATCCGGCACCATCGGCGCGAGACCCGAAGTCCTTCCGCTCTCCATCGGAGACGGTGAACTGGCCCAGTACGCCGATACCGTCGTCGGCGTCCCGGATATCTTCAACTACTGGCTTCAGGCCGGTCGCGTTGACGTGGGCTTCCTCGGTGCGGCTCAGATAGACCGCTACGGGAACATCAACACCACGACCATCGGCGACTACGACAAACCGAAGGTCCGGCTCCCCGGAGCGGGCGGCGCGCCCGAAATCGCCGCCTCCGCCAGAGAAGTCATAGTCATGTTGAGACAGTCGCCCCGCGCCTTCGTCGAGAAACTCGCCTTCGTTACCTCGGTCGGACACGCGGAAGGCGGCGACAGTCGCGGCAAGCTCGGCTACCCCGGCGCGGGGCCGACCGTCATGATCACCGACAAGGGCATTCTGCGCCCCGAATCGGAGACTAAAGAATTTGCCCTCGTCGCCCTTCACCCCGGCGTAACGGTCGAGGAGGCACGCGAGGCGACGGGCTGGGAGTTGAAGGTCGCAGAAGAACTCCGGAGGACAGCCCCGCCGACGAAGAAGGAACTGAAAGTGCTTCGCGACCTCCACGAACGCACCAGAGCGGCGAGAGAGCTAGCGTAGGACAGACAAGAGAGAAGGAGCTAGAGATGGCGTACGAGAAGCTGAACGAGGCCTGGATCGTCGAGGCCGTCCGTACCCCCGTCGGCAGGCACGGCGGCGCACTCGCCTCCATCCGGCCCGACGACCTCGGGGCGATAGTTCTCGACGAGTTGATGTCCCGCGCCGGGGTCGAGAAGTCCGAGGTCGAGGACGTGTACTTCGGCTGCACGAACGGTGTCGGGGAGGACAGTCGCAACGTTGCGAGAATGTCGGCCCTGCTCGCCGGGTTTCCCGAAGAGGTCGCCGGGGCGACGGTAAACAGACTTTGCGGGTCGGGGCTACAGGCCGTCGCCGATGCCTCGCGTGCCTTGATGCTCGGCGAGGCCGACGTGTACGTCGCGGGCGGCGTCGAGTCCATGAGCCGCGCCCCGTGGGCGATGCCGAAGCCCGAGCGGGCCTATCCGGTCGGGGCGTTCAAGGCTGAGGACACCGGCCTCGGCTGGCGGTTCGTCAACCCGAAGATGGAGGAGCTCGGACACACCGACACGCTCGGCCAGACCGCCGAAAACCTGGCGCAGGAGCGTTACGGCGTAACCCCCGACGAGAACGAGCCGGAGGGACTCGCCAGCGAGTACGATATCTCACGCGAGCGGCAGGACGAGTTCGCCCTTCACAGCCACGAGAAGGCCGTCGCCGCGCAGGACGAAAAACGGCTGCGGTCTCAGATCGTCCCGGTGACCGTCAAATCCCGCAAGTCCGAGACCGTCGTGGAGGCCGACGAGGGCCCGCGCCGCGAAGGAACCATGGAGGCGATGGCGAAGCTCCGGCCTGCCTTCAAGAAAGGCGGCTCCGTAACCGCCGGAAACTCGAGTCCGCTCAACGACGGGGCGGCGGCTCTGCTGCTAGTCTCGCCCGAGTACGCGCAGCAGAACGGGCTAGAACCGCTCGCGAAGGTGAAGAGCGTCGGGGTGGCGGGTGTGCCGCCGAGGGTCATGGGCATCGGCCCCGTCCCGGCAACAAAGAAGGCGCTGGACCGAGCCGGACTCACCCTGGACGACGTCGGCCTGATCGAACTGAACGAAGCCTTTGCAGCGCAGAGCCTGGCCGTGCTGCACGAGTGGAAGATGGACCCGAAGGACGAACGCCTGAACCCGAACGGCGGGTCCATCGCCATCGGACATCCGCTCGGGTGCTCCGGAGCGCGGATACTCACGAGCCTTCTGCACGAGATGAAGCGTCGTGGAGACGTACGTTACGGGCTCGCGACCATGTGCATCGGGGTGGGGCAGGGGATCGCGATGGTCGTCGAGAGCGTCGCATAGTAGCAACATGCCAACTCAAAACAATAAATCTGTCTCGGAGGGGATTCCGGGTGGGGTTATCTCCGGGTCGGGTCAGCCGGATTACTCGTATCCCGACTACCGGTCGACGGCCCTGCGCGCCCCGAAGGAGCCGCTCATCATGATCCCGAGAACGCTCGAAGACCCGAAGAGACCGGCGTACGGGCGGGGTAGGATCGGCAAACTCGACCATGACCTGACGCGCCAGCACGAGGGCGAGCCTCTCGGGGAAAGGATCATCGTAACGGGCCGGGTCACCGACGGCGACGGTCGCCCGATCCGCAAAAGCCTCATCGAGGTCTGGCAGGCAAACGCCGCCGGGCGTTACGTTCACGCCAAGGACCAGCACCCCGCCCCGCTCGACCCGAACTTCACCGGGGCCGGACGCGCCATGACCGACTCCGAGGGTCGTTACCGGTTCGTGACCATCAAGCCCGGAGCGTACCCGTGGGGCAACCACGAGAACGCCTGGCGACCGGCGCACATCCACCTCTCGCTCTTCGGGAGCGCGTTCAGGAGCCGCCTCATAACCCAGATGTACTTCCCCGGTGACCCGCTCTTCGAGTACGACCCGATCTTCAACTCCATAAGCGATCCGAAAGCCCGCAAACGCCTCGTCTCGGAGTTCGACCTCGCCACGACCGAGCCGGAGTGGGCCCTCGGGTATAGCTTCGACATCGTCCTTGAAGGACCGGCTGCGACCCCGATAGAGCGGACCTGATGCCGGAGCCGACGCCATCCCAGACCATCGGGCCGTTCTTCTACGATGCTCTCATAGACGAGTGTTACGCTAGCTACACGAACCGCCTCGTCCCGGAAGCGACGCCCGGAATCACCCTGAGGGGCAAGATCCAGGACGGCGCCGGAGACCCGGTGCCGGACGCGATGGTCGAGATATTCCACGCAGCCGGAGACGGAAATCACCCCGAAGCAGCCGCCCCGGAACCCCACGATTTCGCCGGGTTCGGGCGGTGCGCTACCGATCCGAACGGCGGCTACGAGTTCCACACCGTCAGGCCGGGTGCGAGCGAAGGGCAGGCTCCGTACGTTCAGGTCTCCGTCTTCGCGAGGGGGTTGTTGAAGAGGCTCGTAACCCGCATATACCTGCCGGAGAACGAGCCCGAGAACGCCGGCGACCCCGTCCTGAACCTCGTGCCGGAAGCGGCGCGGGGCAGGCTCGTAGCGACCCGCGATGGAGAGGAGGGCTACCGCTTCGACGTGCGTTTGCAGGGTGAAGCGCAGACCCCGTTCTTCGACTTCGAGCGGTAGTCCTCTCTCACGAGAGGAATATCGCCAGTACCGAGAGGTAGGAGATGGCGGCGACGGTAGTCGCGAGGGCGAACCGCCAGTTTCTCTTCGGGCCGATCTCGAACGGACCGAGGCCCGAGAGCCGGGAGAGCATGGTGACGGAGTTCGAGAACGGGGTGAGGAGCAGGGCGACCTGACAGCCGAGTATGATGGCGAGCGCCCAGACGGCGGGCATCTCGCCGCCGGAGAGCGGGAACGCCGAGTCTATGAGCAGGACCATCGGCAGGACGTGTATCCCGCAGACGAACCCGACGGCGATGACGGCGAAGAGGGCGAGCGGGACCCACAGCGCGGGCAGACCGCCGAGCAGCGACCCGAGCGGGGCGAGCGCACCCATCGCCTGAAGCGACAGCACAAAGACCCCGGCGGCCCCGAAGAGGGCGAACTCCGGGCTGGAGGCGACAAACGACTGTCGCGTCTCCGCGACGAGGCGGGTCACGGGTGAGAGCCTGCGGGCGGCCAGGGCTGCGGCCAGCGCGATCGCGACCACCGCCAGCCCGACGGTAATAGCGATCGCCGAGGTCAGGGTGAGGGCGCTTGCGAAATGGTTGACGAGGGCGACGGCGACGATCAGGGCGACCGGGTAGAGGATGACCGCCAACGCGCCCGCGTCGAGCTTCACCCCTTCGTCCACCTCGATCTCTCCGCCTTCCCTCTTCTGGGAGAGAAGGACCATCGCTCCGAGGCCAACGACGAGGTATGGCCCGGAGACGGCGAGCAGCCCGGTATAAGAGGTGGTCGTGAGCGTGATCGCGGTCGCCGTGAGGAGGTTCAGGTTCGTCCAGAGCGTGACGAACGAGAACGACCGCGCCGCCCACACGAGCGCGTTGATCCTCTCTTTCGGCGCGGCCTTGGAGAACACGACGTCTATCAGCACGTAGGCTCCCACGTCCAGCACCGAGCCGAGGGCCTGGCTCATCGCCGTCGCCGTAGTCCCGGTCTTCGCCCCGCGCCGCGCCAGCGAAGACATCAGGGCGCGTATCCGGCGGTCGAAGCGGTCCGCCCGAACCGGATAACCCGACAGGCTCAAAACCTGCAGTATCGCCGCGATGGCGAGGTAGGATGGCAGCTCCCCGAACATCAGGCCCGCGTCGAAGCGACCGAGAACGATGGAGAGCGCGAGCGCGGCGACCGCAGCGACCCCGAGACCCCGGTGAAACGCCCCCGCCCGCGACATCGAGAGGACGAGCAAGACCATCCCCGACCCGATGAAGAGGGCCGCCCCGAGACCGTCCGGCGCGAAGACCCACCAGAAATATCCGGCGAGAAAGACCGGGAGCAACGCCACGCGCACCCCGTCGAGCAAGGGGAGAACACCCCCGTAACCGGCCGAACCCTTTATAGAACCCTCCAGACGCAGAAACCCTACCGACCGGGCGCAGGAGAAG